>JAYYEE010000051.1:0-5306 GCA_036160175.1 Planctomycetota bacterium | reverse complement strand
CCGCGACCGTGGCTGCGTTACGAACTCGACGGTCCGACCGAGCTGCAGAGCCTCGGCGGCGGCCGCTTCGCAGGCACCGTTGGCGGCGTCCGTGTTCAGGTCAGCCTCGCGGATCCGCAGACGCGGGTGAGCGTGGCGATCGAGAACGACACCGACGACGCGGTCTCTGTCTCGGTCGGGCCAGACGCTGGCGCGCCCGCCGCGCCGATCGGCGAGGTGCTGCTCCGTCAGGTGAGCGCGCCGGCTGCCGGCGGGCCAGCGATGGCCGACTACTCTGCGATGTCGCCGCTCGCCCTCGACAGCGGTTGGCGAGCGATGTTCTACCTCGACCGCCCAGTGGGGCGTGAGATCAAGCTCGGCCAATACTTCGTGTTCGCCGTGCAGGTCGAAGGCTCGGACGGCTCGCGCCAGCGCGTGCACCTGCCCGTCATCGGCAAGCTCGGCGGCGCATAGCCCGGCAGTCGCGCGGCTTAGCAGCGTCGCGCGGCTTAGCAGCGTCGCGCGGCTTAGCCGCGCACGATCTCCCAAATGTCGGCGCCGAGGAAGTCCCAGGGCAGCCGGCCCTCATCGCAGTCGTCGTCGACCGAGAACTCCATGTCGACCATGTAGATGATCCTGCCGACCCCTTGGCCGATGTGGCGCGCCCCGTGGGCGACGCCCGGCGGGATGCGCACGAGGCGGTTCTTGCCGTCGCCGAGCACGAAGCGCATGGTCACCCCTTCGGTGGGGGAGCCGTCGCGGCAGTCGTGCAGCACCATCAAGAGCTTGTCGCAGGGCGGGACGTACCAGACGTCGGTCTGGCGGTGATGCATGTGGAACGCCTTGCACGCGCCCGGGTCCATCTCGGAGTAGTTGACCTGCTTGACCTCGAAGCCTGTGAGCTGTCCGTGCGCACCCGCGGTCAGCCTGCCAAGCTCCGTGATCGCGCCGCCGTCGTCGTTGAACCGCTGCAGCTCGAGCAGCTCGACGCCGTCGATCGTGGGCGCCGGGGTGTAGTCCTGGACGGAGAACGCCGCCTTGGCGGCGGCGTTGATCGACGTCTTGGCGTCGGGGTGCTTGTCAGGGCTCACGGGGATCCGGTTACGTAGGGGGGGGGATAGCGGGCCCCTCAGGGCCAGGGGCGCTCCTACTGCGGGAGTCGCCAGGGCTTGTCGGGCGTCGGCGGCGCTTGGTCGAGCGGCGCGTGCATGTGGAACACGATGACCTTCTTGGGGTTGCGGGCGAGGAGCGGGATGCCGAACGAGAACTTAGCGACGGCCTTGTCCTCCTTGCCCTTGGGGCCTGGCTCGACGCTCAGCGTCGCAGGGATCGGGTCGCCGAACGCGGCCTTCTTCTTGGTGCCCTCGAAGACCGAGACCATCTTGCCCTTTGTCGACAGGATGTAGGAGTCGCGGTCCGTCGGGATGACCACTTCGTCAATGCGGACAAAGCCGAGGTCGCCGTTGGCCGCCTTGGGCTCGGCCAAGTCGTCCTCGGTCAGCCCGAAGCGCTTGACCACCATGCGCCACTTGGTGGGCTTGGTGTCCTTCTGCGGCTTCTTGGAACTCTTGTCGTCCTTGTTCTTGCTCTTCTTCGCCTTCTCGGCCTCCTTGCGGGCCTTCAGGACGGCCTTGTGACCTTGCTTGACGGCGTCGCGCAGCTCCTTAGGGATGCCCGCAGCCCGGAAGAACACCGAGTAGAGCCCCGGCGCCGTCCCGTTCTCGAACTTGGCCGTGCTGGCGATCGCGCCCAGGAGCAGCGGCTTGCTCTGCGAGCCCTCATTGAGGGTCTTCAGCCGCATCTGCTTCTCATCGTAGAGCCAGTTGGCGGGCGCGAAGGCGACGGCCTCATACGCGCTGGGGAAGCCGTTCTCAGCGATCGTGTAGCGCTCGCCGCCGACCAGCTTGTCCATCGCCAGCTCCTGGTTCTTCGCGAACGCCGAGCTGTCAAACTGGATGCGTTGGAGGCTGTAGAGGAAGTCGTAGCCAGGCTGGAGGCTCTTGGCGAGGCGGAAGCCCATGCTCTCGAACACGGCCGTCGTCTGCATCGGCGCGCGCGCGTCGATCATCAGCTGCACCGGCTCTTGGTAGGAGAGGTAGCTGCCGCCCTTGGCGATGATGTAGTTGCCGCGCCACGTCGGCTTGCGCTCGAGCAGCCGGCCGCGCTTGTCCTTTTGCAGGCCCTTGTCCCAAGTCTTGACGAACTCCTTCATGTCGCCGTGGATCGGCTGAAAGCCAAGGTCGCCGCAGAGCTGCCAGACTTGGCCGAAGAGGTCGAGGTGGCCGAAGGGTCCAGTCGCGCCTGTGACGGAGCCAACCGGCTTGACCTTGAGGTCGGTGGTCTTCGCCATGCCGAGCAGGTCCTTCTTCTCGGCGGACCACTTGTCCTGGTCCTCCTGCTCGCCGCCAGGCCACGTATGGGTGCCGTCGCCGCGCATCGCGCGGGTCAGCTCGACCTCCGTCGGCAAGCGCATGCCGAGGCTGGCCGCGAACCGGTTCGCGTCGCGCCAGCTCACGTAGACGACCGGGTGGTCGGCGATGGAGCCGCCCTTCTCGTCCTGCACCTTGTATGGCACCTCGTGACCGTGCCGCTCCCAGTAGAGGAGGGCTGCGTTCTCCGTCTTCGGGAACGCCGCGCGGATCTCAGGGAGCGCCTTCTCGTATTCGTCCTTCGCGCCTTCACGCCACCAATGCATCGGCGGCCGGACGTCTCGGCCAGCCGCGCGCTCGGCGTCGACGAAGACTTGGTATTCGCTGTTCTTGACCGGCCACTTGCCGAGGTAGAACGTCGGCACCGTCCTCGTCTTACGCCCGATCACCGAGGCGGAGCGTCGCATCGCTTGGATAAACTTGGCCTTCGCGGCGACGTGGGCCTTTGCTGGGTTGAACTCGAAGGCTGCCTCGGCGCAAGCCTGGACGAACGCGTCCACCTCCATCCCCATCGCGACGTCTCCAGCGGGAACCTTCAGCAGGAACGAGGGCAGGGTGTCGTCGTTGGCCGCGGCGACGTCGCCTTGGGCCTCCGGGGGGAGGTGCGCTGCGCTAGGCCCTTGGCTCGCGCAGTAGGCTGTGAGCGCGATGGCGCTAGCGAGAGGCAGGGACAGCGTCCAAGCGCGCTGTGAGGTCGATTGCATCGTCGGTAGGGGAGGCTAGAGCACGTGGCTCAGCGCGTGGCTGGGCGCTGGGCTGCAGAGGGGTCGGAAGACGGTAACTCTAGTCCTGCGCAGAGGCACCATCGTCTTCCATCATTGTCCCCTACTTCCGCATCCGGGCAAGGGGGGCCGGCCTGCGTGCGCCGGGAGCCCCCGAAGCTGCTCGATCCGTGATGGCCGGCAGGCGCCGCGCCTCAACTTGCGGTCGCATGGCTCTGGCGCGGGCCGCTGGCGCCGCCGAGAGGCTACGCGACGCCCGCTGCGCGTCGCCTCGGAGGCCTCAGAAGAGCGTGTCGGGGCTCTGCGCGAAGAAGCTCGAGCCCTTCTGCTCTAAGCCATCGGCCACCAAGTTGGCGAGCTCCGGGTCGAACTGGCGGCCCGCTTCGGCGCGGAACAGGTCGACGATCTTCTGCGTCGGCCACGCCGGCTTGTAGCTGCGGGCCTCCGCCAGGGCGTCGTAGACCTCGGCAAGCATCAGGATGCGGCCTGGCAGCGCGACGTCTTCGCCCGCGAGGCGGTTTGGGTAGCCCTTGCCGTCCCAGCGCTCGTGGTGCTGGTAGACCCAAAGGCGGATGTTCTCGTTCATGTTGAGGTCCCGGAGCACCTCGTAGCCCATCTGCGGGTGGCGGTTGATGACTTCGCGCTCGTCGACCGTCAACGCGCCAGGCTTCTGCAGGATCTTGTCCGGGATGCCGATCTTGCCTACGTCGTGGAGCAGGCTGGCGAGGCGCAGCGACGCGCGGTCTTCCTCGGATACGCCGCAGCGCTGCGCGAGGGTGTCGGTGTATCCGACGACGCGCGCTGCGTGGCCGCTGGTCGTCGGATCCTTGATCTCGATGGTGCGCGGGATCACGGACGCGAGCACCTCGTTGACGGACTCCAGCTCACGGTTGCGGCGCTCGAGCTCGGCTTCTTGGAGCACGCGGCGGCACGTGGCGAGCAGGTTGTGCGGGTCCACTGGCTTGACCACCATGTCGGCGACGTGGTGGCGCATCGCTGCCTGCGCGCCGTCAAACGAAGGCTTGCCGGTGAGCACGATGACCGGCGGCGCGGGCCGCAGCGACTGGGCTGATTCAGCGATCTTCGAGCCGAGGTCGTTGGGGCCGAGGTAGAGGTCCGTCAGCACGAGGTCGAACTCCGACGCATGCAGCGTCGCGACGCCTTGCTCTAGCGACTCCGCGCAGGAGACCTCGAAGCCATCGTGCCGCATGGTCTGCGCCAGCACGCGGAGGACCTCGGGCTCGTCGTCGACGATCAGCACGCGGTGCGACGTCTGAGGCTTGCGGCTCGGCGTTGGGTTCGTGCTCGGCTGCTGCGTCCACTCGCCCGAGCTCGTCGGCTCTCCGTCGGTCGCGCGCGATGGTTCTGGGGCCTCGGAAAATCTCATGGTGTCGTTTGCCGTTCTCAAACGTGGGACGACTCCGAGCTCGCTGCCCGCCGTATCCCGTCCGAATTCTCCACCTCTAGCCTCGTTGCTCAACACAGTTCTCGCGAATATTCACCCTGGATCGGCCGCTTCTTACCTGCGCTGCGGCCGCGTCACGCGCTCCCTGCAATCGCCGTGCGCAGCAGAACGAACCCCACGATCTTCGTATTGGTTTGCGCTCGCTGGGCGTGCGCTCAGAATGTGCAGCCCTGCTCATGACCGATGCTCCACTCACTCGCGATGTGCCGATCGCCGACGCCGGTGTGCGCTTAGACGTATTCCTCGCTAAGCAGCCAGAGGTCGCGAACCGCAGCCGCGCGCGCCGGATGCTCGACGGCGGCCTGGTCGAGGTTGCCGGGCACCGCGTGCGTCCTGGCCTGACGCTGGAGCCCGGGACCGCAGTGACCTTTACGCTAGACCCCGACGAGGTCGCAGACCCGCTGCAGCCAGACGTCGCGCTGCCGCAGCTTCGCACGCTCTATGACGATCCAGACCTGTGCGCGATCGACAAGCCCGCCGGCATCGCGGCGCACCCGCCAGAGGGGCGCCACCGCCCCGCGCACACGGTCGCGAGCTGGGCCCAGGCGACCTACGGCGGGCTCCCGACGGTCGAGGACGCCCCGCGGCCCGGCATCGTGCATCGCCTCGACCGCGAGACGACCGGCGTGATGTTGGTCGCCAAGTCGCAGGTCGCGTTCGACGATCTGCGGGCGCAGTTCCGTGAGCGCGCCGTCGACAAGGAGTATCGCT
>JAYYEE010000050.1:0-6535 GCA_036160175.1 Planctomycetota bacterium | reverse complement strand
GCCGCGGCGGGCGCGCCGAGGAGCAGAACGAGCAGGGGTGTCGGGGCGCGCATACGTCCTCGGACGATACCAGACCGCGCGGGCTTCCCAGCGGCCAGGATTAGCCGAACCGCCCTTCGATGTAGTCCGACGTCTCCTTTTGCTGCGGCGAGACGAACATCTGCTCGGTCGCGGTGTGCTCCACGACCTTGCCCATCAGCATGAACACGCACTCGTCGCTCGCGCGGCGCGCCTGGGCCATGTTGTGGGTGACGATCAGGATCGAGTACTTGCCGCGCAGCTCCCAGATCAGCTCCTCGACGGCCGCGGTGGCCTCGGGGTCGAGCGCCGAGCACGGCTCGTCCATCAGCAGGAGCTTGGGCTTGGTCGGCAGGAGGCGCGCGATGCACAGCTTCTGCTGCTCTTCGAGCGACAGCTGGGTCGCCTTGGTCGACAGCTTGTCCTTGACGCGGTCCCACAGCAGGACCTGGCGCAGGGCCTGCTCCACGATCTGGTCTTCGGCGCGGTGTGAGATCTTGGACGTGCGGTGCAGCCGGTGTCCGAACAGCACGTTGTTGCGCACCGAGAGCGGCAGCGGGTTCGGGCGCTGGAACACCATCCCGATGTGTCGCCGGACCTGGATCGCCGAGCTGGTCTCTGCGTAGATGTCCTCGCCGTACACCTTGATGGTGCCGGTGGTGCGGACGTAGCCGAGGCGCTCGTTGATGCGGTTGACGCTGCGGAGCAGCGTCGACTTGCCGCAGCCAGACGGGCCGATCATCGAGGTTACGACGCCGGCGCGGATGTCGAGGTTGACGTCGAACAGCGCATGGAAGTCGCCGTACCAGAGGTTCATGTTGCGGACCTCGATCGCCGGTTGCGCCGCCCCTGCAGCGGCGATTACGGGATCGGTGGGGCCGGCCGCATTGGAGTCGCCGTACTCAGCCAAAACGCCCCTCCAGGTAGTCGACGGTGCGTTGGTCCTTAGCTGCGCCGGTGAACAGCGCCTCGGTGTCGCCGATCTCGACGCAGCGTCCGTTGAGGAAGAACGCCGTGCGGTCTGCGAGGCGCCGGGCCTGCTGCACGAGGTTGGTTACGAGCACGATCGTCATCTCGTTCCTGAGCTCCTTGAGCACCTCTTCGATCCGCATGGTGGTGACCGGATCAACGGCGATGGAGAACTCGTCGAGCAAGAGGACCTCTGGCTGCTGCGACAGCGCCCGCGCGATGGTTAAGCGCTGCTGTTGTCCACCCGAGAGCAAGGAGCCGAGGTTCTGGAGGCGGTCCTTGACCTCGTCCCACAGCGCCGCGCGCCTCAAGCAACGCTCGACCACTTCGTCCAGCTCCGCGCGGTTGGTGACGCCGCTGAGTCGTGGCGCGAGCGCGACGTTGTCGTAGATCGAGAGCGGCAGGCCGACCGGTAGCGGGAACACGACCCCGATAAACCGACGCAGCGCATACAGGTTCTGCACCTTCTGTACATCGCGGCCTGCAAACTCGATCGTGCCGTCGACCTCCATGTTGTCGACGAACTCGTCCATCCGGTTGAGCGCGCGCAGGAACGATGTCTTGCCGGCGTTCGCAGGGCCGATGATGCCGAAGATCTCGTTCGGCGAGACGTCGAAACTCACGTTCTGCAACGCGATCTTCTTGCCGTAGCGAATCGTCACGTCATCGAATTGCAGCATTGGCCGTGTAGTTGCGGGCTTGGCGTTGGGGCCTACCACTTCTTCCTCCCGCGCAGGCGCATGCGGAACCAGATGGCGAGCGCGTTCATGGCGAGGACCACCAAGATGAGCGTCAGCGCGACTGCGAACGGCATCTCGCGCGGCACGTCCGTGACCTGCGTCGAGATCGTGTAGAGGTGATACGACAGCGCCATCGTGCGGTCGAAGACATACTCGGGCGAGATCAGCCGTAGGAAGACCGCGCCGGTGAACATGATCGGCGCGGTCTCGCCAACGGCGCGGCTTACTACCAAAATGAGGCCCGTGAGGATGCCGCTGACCGAGTTGGGGAGCACGATCGTCCAGATGGTCTGCCAACGCGTCGCGCCCATGTTCCAGCAGGCTTCGCGGAAGCTGCGGGGGACGGCCTGGAGGGACTCACGGGTCGATACGATCACGACGGGGAGGGTCATCACCGCGAGGGTGCAGCCTGCGGCCAGCACCGACTCCCCGAAGTTGAGGAAGTAGACGAAGGCGCCGACGCCGAAGAGCGCGTGCACGATTGAGGGCACGCCGGCGAGGTTGACGATGGCGAGGTTGATCAGCCGCGTAAGCCAGTTGTCCTTTGCATACTCGCTCAGGTAGACAGCGGCAGCGACGCCGAGCGGGAGCGCGACGGCGAGCGCGACGCCGGTCAGCCAGACGGTCCCGACCAGCGCCGGCCAGATGCCGCCCTTAGCGCCAAGATCGCTGGGCTTGTCGAAGAAGAATGACCAGCTCAGCGCGGGCCAGCCCTCGACGACGAGCACGCTCAAGATCCCGAGCACTGGCAGCAGCAAGAACATCACGAACCCGAGGAACAGCGTCCTGACGAGCTTCTGCGTGGAGAGGTTCCTGTTCTCCAGCGATGTGGCCGCGAACGTGCTCATGCACGTCTCCTGCCGCGCACGATCCAATCGGCCGCGAGATTGATGGTGAACGTGATGAGGAACAGCAGCAGCCCGAGCACGAAGAGGACCTGGTAGTGGTCGCTGCCGACCGCTGCTTCACCCAGCTCGGCGGCGATCGTCGCCGTCAGCGTGGCGGCGCTGTCAAAGACGCTCTCGGGCGCCATTAGGCGGTGACCGCTCGCCATCAGCACCGCGATGGTCTCCCCGAAGGCACGGCCGATGCCGAGCAGAACCGCGGCAGATAGTCCCGGGCGGGCGTGCGGGAGCACGACGCGCCAAACGACTTGCCAGCGGGTCGCGCCGAGTGCCTCGGCGGCTTCGCGGTAGCCGTCCGGCACTGCCTTGAGCGCGTCCTCTGCGATCGTCGTGATGATGGGCGCCGCCATCAATCCTAGGATCAGGCCGGCGTTGAGCACGTTGAGACCGACCTGGACGTCGAAGGTCTGCTTGATCCACGGCGCGATCACCGCGAGACCAATGACGCCCCAGACGACTGAGGGGATCGCGGCGAGCAGCTCGATCAGGATCTTGAGCCACTCACGTTGCCGGCCTTGCGCGAACTCGCCGACGTAGACGGCCGCGCAGAAGGCCAGCGGGACGGCGATCACCATCGCGACGACTGTGATCCACGCGGTTCCTGCGATCAGCGGTAGCGCGCCGTAGCTGGGGGGCTTGGCGGTGGGCTCCCAGCTGTCGCCGAACAGCAGCTCCGTCAGCGAGAGGCGGTTGATCGCGAACTCGGCGCCCTGCGACGCGATGAACAGGAAGATGGCGCCGATGAACAGAATGGCCGAGACGCCGCCGACCGAGACCAAGCCGCGTGCGGTGAAGTCCCGCCACCACGCTCCGTCGCGGCGATCGAGACTAGCTAATCGCCGCTCGCTGCCGTTTGCGTCGTCTCTGTGGTTGGCTTTTCTGTCGTCCAAGTTCAACTCGCTTGCTCTCCGCGGAGCAGCTCCATCAACTCACGGATCTTAGGGGTCAGTTGTCGATATACGATTTCGGGCCCTTCGCCCAGATCGATCGACCACGTCAGCATGTTGGTGTGGAACGGCAGCCGGCCGAGCGAGTCCCTGAGGGACGGCTCTAGCGCGATGATGAGGTCAAACTCGGTCAGCTCTTCGCGCAGGCTATCGAAGTCGACGGGCCAAGCGCGCGCCATGTCGATGCCGACGCTCTGCGCGAACTCGCGGTAGTTGGGTGCGATGATTTCACCGGGTTCGAGGCCGGCGCTGCGGTAGCGCCCGCTGTTCGGGAAAGCCTTGGCCGTGAAGTGCTCGGCTAGCTGGCTAGCGCCGGTGTTGTCGCGGTCCAGGAACAGGATCGTGAACGTCTTCTCGCCTTTGGTCTGGCCGTTGACCACGAAGACGGTCTCTTCACAGATGTTCTTCGCTTGGTGAATGATGCGCTCGAGCCGGTTGAAGGTCGCCATCAGCGCGAAGAGCTCAGACGATGGGCGGCTGTTGGCTTCGCCCTCTTGCGCGAGATCGTCGAAGACCTTGTCGAAGTAGCGTGCAAACTGCGTCGCGCTGGCCACCGTTGACTTGGCGAGTTCGACGTCGCGCTTCCTGAAGCTGCGCAGCGCGTCGCGCAAGAGGCGGTGCGCGTGCTCGGCCATCATTTCGATATCGCGGGCGACCACCGGGGGTGGTGGCGTCGACAGCTGACTCGCGGTTCGCGAGATGGTCGTGGAGTAGTCGCCGATCCGCTCGAGGCCGATGCTGAGCCGGAGCACCGCCGAGACCGTGCGCAGATGACCCGCGCTCGGTAGGTGACAGGCGACGAACGCGTGGCAGAGTCGGTCCAGTTCGCGGGTCTGCCGGTTGGTCACGTAGTCCTCAAGGATCGTCTTCGCCGCGAGCTCCTTGTCGAGCTGTAAGACGGCGCGTACCGACTGCTCCAAGGTGCGCAGATTGGCCTCGCCGACGATCCCGACGAGTTCGTCGATCCAGGAGAGATCGCGGACCAGGCGTTCTTCGTAGTGGCTGCTCACGAGACTTGCATCGGCCGGTGCGATCGATTCTGCGAAGAGGGCGCGAGCATCGCCTCACAGCCCGGCCCAGCCGCTGCCTCGAATCTCCGAGACGAGGCGGCGGACGCGCTCGCGACGTTCAGCTTGCCGCCGCACAGGTCGGCTCTCTGGTTCGAGACGCCATGATTTTCTTGGACTCTCAAAGCGGTCGGACGGGTGAGTAACCCCGGTCGTGAAGCACCCGTTGCCCCGCGTCACCGAGAATCCAGTCAAGATACTCTTTGACGGCTCCTGCGGGTTCGCCGTTGGTGTACATGTAGAGCGGGCGAGAAATCGGATAGGACCTGTCCAGGATGGTCTCGTTCGACGGCGTGATCGGGTCGCCGCCGTCGGTGTTCACGACAGGCAGTAGCCGCACCTCGTCGGTGGCATAGGCGAGGCCGCTGTAGCCAATGGCGTTCAGGCTGTCGCTGCAGAACTTCACGACGTCCTTGCTGCCGTTCAGGTTCAGGCAGCTTGTCTTGAAGCGGCCCTTCTTCCCCAGCACCGCCTCGCGGAAGTACTCATATGTGCCGCTGTTGTTCTGCCGGCTGATCAGCACGACCTTGTTGTTCTGGTCACTGCCGAAGTCAACGCCGAGTTGGGTCCAGTTCGACAGCTCGCCACCTTTTCCGAACAGTCGCTCCAGTTGCTGCATGGTGATCGACCGCAGCGGGTTGTCCTTGTGCACATAGACGGCGATGCCGTCGAACCCGACGATGTGCTCGACCGGGTCCTGGCCGAGCTCGCGGGCGCGCTTGTCCTCGCTCGGCTTTAGCTTGCGGGAGCTGTTGGCGAGGTCGATCGAGCCAGAGATCACGTTGGCGATGCCCGTGCCGGAGCCGCCGCCGGAGACCGAGATCACGATGTGGTCTGTAACCTTGTCGTAGGCTTCTGCCCAAGCGCCGGCGACCTCCAGCATCGTATCGCTGCCCTTGTTGCAGACCTCGACATAGCTACTCTCGGACTTCCAGAAGCAGCCTGCGAGCAAGCAGATCGGAAGGACAGCTATGGTGCGACGCATCATGATCGGGCCGTTCGTGCGGGAGTACACCTGCCGCCCAATAGACTGGAGATGCTGCATACCGTCATCAAGCAATTGAGGTGGATACGTGAAGTAATTGTGAAGGTGGTGCCCCGTCGTGTGCCACAAGCAGCGCGCTGCTGCGGACGGATTCCGCCGCCAAGTCACAGTTGCCAGAGTGTCTTCGCGCCAGTTCCCTGGACGCTCAGCGTCGCGGCGACCGACGGCGCTCCGCCGCAGCCATCGGCCGCGGCGCCGCTTCGGCGGGGATCACCGGCGGCAGCCCGTCGGGTCCGGGCTGCTCGTCCTCGGGCCGGTGCCGGAAGCGCCGGCTCTGCCAGAACCACTGCTCGGGCGCCTCGACGATGCCCTGCCCGAGCGCGCGGTTGACTCGGGACGTGATCGTCATCAGGTCTCGGTCCCGATCGCCGGTGTCGGCGTCACGGATCACGTCGAAGACCCGCAGCTTGTAGCGCATGCGGCCCGTGCGCAGCACGGCGACGACGGCGATCGGCGCGCCGGTCGCGAGGTGCAGCAGCGCCGGCGTCGCGACCGTGCGCGAGCTGATGCCCAAGAATGGCGCCACGACCGCGCTGTGCTTGCCGCCGCCGTCGGCAAGCAGGCCGATGACCTCCTGCTTCTCGAGGACCTTCTTGAGGGTCCACATGACCTTCTTGCGCGCGACCACAGTCTGGCCGGTGCCGGTGCGCAGGCGCTCGATCAGGCGGTTGAGGGCCGGCAGGGGGCTCGGCCGGAACACCGACGTGATCGGCAGGCCGAGCAGGCCCGCGACGTGGCCGCTGACGTCCCAGACGCCGACGTGCCCGGTCGCGAAGATGACGCCGTGGCCCTCGTCGTAAAGCGCCTGCACCTGGTCGTACTCGGTGAGGTCGCAGTGCTCGTG
>JAYYEE010000049.1:0-2555 GCA_036160175.1 Planctomycetota bacterium | reverse complement strand
TCCACTGGATGTGCGGCGAGTACATTCGGCAGTGGGGCCAAGACGAGCTGCTTGAGAAGAGCCGTGGTTGGGTTGAGCCGCTGCTCGGGGGCGCGGACTGGGGCGCGAACGCCGCCTTCCTGCGCAACGCCGTGGCGCTCTACCAAGAGCGCGTCCAGCTGCTGGGCGAGCTGCCGGACAAGCTGCGTTGGTTGTTCGAGGATCCGACGCCGGACGAACTCGCCCAGAAGAACCTCGACAAGCACGCGGACTCCCCGGCTTGGTTGGCAGCTTACGCGGACCTGCTGGAGGGGCTGGATCTGCCCGCGAGCTTCGGCGGGGATCGGGGCGCTCGCGACGAGGAGGTCCGCCTGCCGACTCCAGAGGGCAGCGCAGCTTCGTCTGCGGCCGCGGTGACGCCTGACCTGCTCGGCGAGCGCACCCGCGCGCTGATCCAAGAGCTCGGCATCAAGTTCGGGCAGTTCGTCCACCCGGTGCGCGCTGCGTTGACCGGGACCAGCAAGGGCCCCAGCTTTTTCGACTGTGTCTGGCTGCTCGGGAAGGACGCGTGCGTTCGTCGGCTGCGCTCGCGCGCGGCGCCGCGCTAGCCGCCGTCGCCCGCCGGCCGCAGCTCGCGCTCGGTGAAGCGCAGGCGGTCCCTCGCGTCGACGTGATTGCGACCGAAGTAGGACTTGAGCGCGGCCTCTGCGTAAGCCTGTGAGGTCGCAGGATCCGTCGCTGCCCGCCCGCGCTCCCACAGCCAATCCCAGCGCGTTACGGGGGCGAGCGCGTAGAAGGTCAGGCCGACGAACAGCGCCGGGACGGCCGCGCGCCCGGCGCGCAGCGACTGGCGCGGTCCACGCGGCGGGACGAGCAGCACGAACGTTGCGAGCGTGCCGCCGACGAGCCCGCCGACGTGGCTGGTGTTGCTGACGAACGGGATGAACGCCCCGAGCACGAGGTAGGCGGCGAGGATCAAGATCATCCGCCGCGGCCCCTCGAATTCGAGGAAGGAGAGGGCGTTGCGGCCTTGGCGCATCTGCAGCCCGAGGATGCCGCCGAGGATGCCGAAGATCGCGCCGGAGCCGCCGACGACCGGCATCCGCGGGTCGTAGACGAGGCAGACGGCGAGGTTGCTGGCGAGCTGGGCGATCGCGTAGAGCGCGAAGAAGCGCGCGCTGCCGAGCGAGCGCTCGACCACGGGGCCGAGCTGCATCAGCGCGAAGGAGTTCATCGCCAGGTGCAAGAGCCCGCCGTGCAGGAACGAGCTCGTGAACAGCCGCCACCACTCGCCTTCGCTGACAGCGAGCGCGGTCATCCAGCCGTAGGCGGCGAGCTTCTCGCTGTCAGGGTCGGGGAGGCCCGTCAGCAGGGCCATCGTCACGTAGCCGATCAGCGCGACGAGCGTGACGGGGATCTCGTCGGCCTTGTCGAGCACGTCTCTCACGTCTTGCCTCCAAAGCGCCAGGCCTTGACGCGCGCGAGCGCGCGGAACCAGTTCTCTTCAGCGGGGAGCTTCCGCTTCGGGTCCGCCGCGGCTGCGCGGAACGCCTCGCCCGCGGCATCGTCGTGGCCGGCCGCGGCGAGCGCCTCGCCGCGCCAGTAGTGGCTCCGGTGGCCGCCGCCGTGCTGCGCCTGGTGCTGTTCGAACCGAGCTAGGGCGTGCTCGTGTTCGCCTGACAGCGCCAGCGCGCGCGCCTGCATCAGCAAGGCGTCTCCAAACGCATGCCCCGGGTCGAGCTCCTCGGCCGTGGCGAAGGCGCGGCTCGCCTGCGCGTTCGCGCCTACGCGCAGCAAGAATTGCCCAAAGAGGTGGTGCGCCTGGGGCATGCTCGGGTCTAGCTCGACGGCGCGCGCGGCGTGTGGCCCGACGGTCGACAGGTCGGTGCGGAGCCACGCGATGCGGGCGACCTCGAAGTGCTTCTGCGCGGTCTCAAAGTGCTCCAGGTCCTGTAGCGCCTTGAGCAGCGGCGCGCGGTCGACGGTCCAGGAGCGCCGCACGCGGTCAGCGAACCGCCGCAGCCACGCAGGGAACGGTGGGTACGCGAGCAATCCGAGCAGCGTCAGGGCGCCGCCTGCCAGCAACAGCCGGCCGATCCAGAGCGACAGGGTGTTGGCGACCTCGACCGCGAGGACCGGGTCGGCGCGAGACACGAGGAACAGCGCGACGGGGAGCAGCGCGCAGACCCAAAGAACCGCGAGCGGCAGCAGCGTAGCCCATGGCAGCGGGGCGCGCGCCGGCGTGGGGTGTGGCTCGAGATCAGTCATCGCTGCGCGTGAACGTGCCCCGCTCTTTGTCTTTGCGGACGCCCGGGAACCGCAGCACCTTGCCGTGCATTACGCAGTAGACGCCCGGCGCGAGCAGCTGGACCGCGATCAACGCCTCTGTGAGGTTCTGTAGCGCGTCCGTGTTCCGCAGCATGTATGGGCGCATCGCGCCCGTGAACACGATCGGCGCCTGCGGCTCAGGCTGACTTGTGAAGAGGTGCTCGCCCGTCACATGCAGGCGGTCTGTCCCGTGCACGATCACGACGCCGTCGTGGGCCTCCGTCATCGACATCGCAGTCTGCGCGATC
>JAYYEE010000048.1:0-6553 GCA_036160175.1 Planctomycetota bacterium | reverse complement strand
CACCAGCAGCGGGTGGAGCGTCAGCCGCCTCCCGGGCACGGTCATCCCGGTCGGCGCTGGCGCGACGCAGCTCAACATGTTGACGAACAACATCCCGTACAACATGTATCTCGGCGGGCCGCCGTGCTTTGTCCCTGGCGGTTCGGCCATCTCTTGCTGGCCCATCCGAATCGGCGCCGACGGGGTGATCGAGATCTACAACCCGACGTTGCCCACGACCCCGTTCTTGCCGTTCAACCCGCCCTACCAGGCCTCGGACCTGCTCGCGAACAGCCGCCAAGCCGTCTACGCCTGGACAGACCTGCAGATCGCCGCAGCTGGCGGTGGCGGCAGCGTCTACCTGGAGGAGTTCAACGGCCCGAGCAGCGGCACGATCCGGGTGACTTACCTCAACGTGGCCGGTCAGGGCGCCGCGGGCGGAAACACCTTCCAGATCACGCTGGGGGTCTCGGGCTCCAACTGGCTGTTCAATCCCAACGCATTCAGCCTGAACAGCTTCAGCATCACGTTCGGAGCGTTGAGCGCGAACAACCCGGAGCCTTGGGTGGTCGGCTACTCCCCAGCCGGTCCTCGCGATGACCCTGGTCCGACCGACCTGAGCAGCATCGGCATCAATACGCTGTCGCTCAGCGACAACGACGTGGTGATCGCGCTCGACAGCAACGCGCCGCAGCTAGGTTCGTCTTGGAACCTCGCGTTGAGCGACTACGGGTCGTTCCCGTTCGGGTTCCTGTTATTTGGGGACACCAAGTACAACCCGGGGATCTCGCTCGCTGGTCTCGGCGCGCCTGGTTGCTCGGCTTACACCAACGGCAACTTGAGCGCCCAGCTTGTGCCGCTGGCTGGCGGTGCCGCGACGGTCCCGATCCCCATCCCGAACAACTCGTCGTTGAGCGGCGCCAAGCTCGCATGCCAGGCCACCGCGCCCTCCGGCATCAACACGTTCGGCATCGCGACGTCGAACGGGCTCGACGTTACGGTCGGCCTCTGATGGCGAGCTAGCCGGCGGGCGATGACGTCGTCTTCGGCCTTGGCCGCGAGACCAGCGTCGAAGCCATGTCAGCGTTTGCCGCATACGCTCTTCCGTGCTGCGCGGGCCTGGGGCCGGAGCTTCTCCAAAAGCTCAAGGTCACTTTCGGTGGCGGTAACATGCTGCGGCCAACGATACGACCGATACGCGCAGGAGCGTATGTGCAGCGATGCTGGTGCATATTCGGGTTTGGCGGAACTTTTTCTCGTTGTGAGGCATTTTTGACGTGTTGCGCGCGCGGCATGCAGCGTTTTCAGCCTGCTTACCTTCGAGCAAATCTCACCTCTTCGATTCCATGTCCATTCCGACTTTCACGCGCTCCGCATTCACCGCTAGCGCGCTCCTCTTCTTTGCTTCCCAAGCTCACGCGCAGGCCGCCACGGCGTCGCAATTCGGACAAGGATGCGGCGAAACGTTCGCCTCCTTCTACGAGCAGATGACGCCGCAAAATATGGACCTCGCCAACTCTCGGGTTTCGGCGACCTACAACGGCGCTGGCTACGACATCTCCTGGACGTCCGGCGCCGCCATCGCGCCGGTTGGCTCTGTCGCAGCGTCTGGGGCCGCCTCAAACCTGGGCGTGGGCGATGACACGTGGCTGCCGACGCAGTTCTCCGGCGGCACGATGGGCATCGCCGTGTTCGGCAACTGCATGATCTCGATCGGCGGCTTCCCCATGCCGTTGCAGGGCCAATACGTCCCCAACGTGTCTCAGTTGCTCTCCTCGCCTCGGACCCTCATCAGCGCTTGGACGGACTTGCAGGTCGCCAACGCAAACGGCAGCGGCAACTGCTACTACGAGGAGAACGCTGCGGGCACGTTCGCGATGGTGACGTACGAAAACGTTCAAGGCTGGAACGTCCCTGGCTCGCAAAACACGGTGCAGTTCACCTACGACTCGACGACGCTCGACTGGTCGATCACGTTCGGCGCGTTGGCTTCAAACAACCCGGAAGACTGGCTCATTGGCTACACGCCGGCGGGTCCGAGCGCAGATCCTGGCGCCACCGACATTAGCGCTGGACCGTTCTCGATCGGTGACTCAGACGAGCCGGCGTTGAGTCTGAACAGCAACGCGCCGCAGCTTGGACAGAGCTGGGACCTCGCGGCGACCAACCTCGGCGGAAACGCAGGAGCCTTCGTCTTCTTCGGCGATACTCAGGTCAACCCGGGTACGTCGCTGGCGAGCCTTGGGGCCCCTGGATGCTCGGCCTTCACCAACGCGAACCTGACGGCGCTGTTTGCGCCCGGCGGCAACCTCAGCGTGACCGTCCCGAACAACCCCGGGCTCATCGGGTACGCGATCTCGTGTCAGGCTACGACCGGCACGAACGCGAACGCGCTCGGGCTCGTGTCCTCCAACGGCCTGCAAGCCGTGGTCGGCAACTAAACGGCTCGCTTCATCGGCCTCGTCGGATGCTGTCATCGGCGGGGCCGTTACTGCGGGCCACGCTCGCGGTGAGACGGCGTCTGAGAGCGGGCCAAGCTTCAGAGCCGGTGGGGGTAGGGAGGACCCTGCCCCAGCGCCTGCGTGCTCACCCGCCGATCGTGATCGCCAGCGCGTCGCTGACGTCGACAAAGCAGGACGAAGCGACGATCGCGACGTGCTGGGCCGTCACCTGATAGCCACACAGCGCCTGGCTCACGATCGCGGGGGCGATCACGGTCAGCGTCGCGCGGCCGCTGGCGTCGAGCGAGTCTTGGAGCAAGGTCGGGCTCGGCACGCGGAGGCTGCCCGGGCACCCAGGCGTGATCGCCGCGACCGGCGTCGACGAGACGCCCGCGCCGAGGAGCCAGACGCCCGGCGCGCTCGGCACGCCGCCGCTGACGGTCCAGACCAAGTCGCAGCCTAGCCCGCCGGTGCTGCTCGTCGCGATCGTTGGGCCGGTGCCGCCGCCGAGGTGGTGCACCTGGGCTTGCGCGCCGTTCGCGCAGGCGACGCACCCCGCGACGTTCATCGCCAGGATCGCGTAGCCGACGTCTGGGTTGTCGGCGTTCTGGAACGTGACCGCGGTCAGCACGCGGCCGGCCTGACCCGAGAGGTCGATGGTCTGCTCGGTGACGCTCATGCCCGGGCCGCCTGTCGTGGCGCTGTCGACGCCCGCGACGCTGGGCAGCGGCCCGCCGAGCCAGCCTCCGCCCGAGACCGTCTCGATGACCCGGGCGCCGTTTGCAAAGTCGAAGGCGACCTCAAACGCGCCGCCGCCGCCGCTCACCTGAAAAATAAGCGAGGCTGCAGACGCGCCGTCCAGCCGGATGGGGTCAGCGAGCTGGGTCGTCTGGGGGCCGCTCTGGTCTACGTCCGGAAGCCACGCCGGCTGCGTGCCGACCAAGTTGCCGTTGGCTGTCGGCTCGAAGGCCCAGGCGCCGCCGCTGACGACGTCGCGGTTGCCGAGGTGGACGACGTCGAGCGTCTGCGACGCTGCGACGACCTCGTACTTCGCGAGGACAGGATCGCTCGGAACTCCGCCGACGAAGTCGAGGCCGCGGTCGCTGATCGAGCGGTAGCCGAAGGGGGCGTCAGGGGCCCCGAGCTCGCCCGCGTGCGCGATGCCGTTGAAGTTGTAGTTAAGCGGGATCGCGAAGGGTCGGTTCGTCGGCTCACGCCGTTCGTAGGCGCCGGCGTCGGGGCGGCCGTCGCCGCGTGGTGCGCCGGTGATGTCGTCGTTCTGCACGACGTTGGCGCTGCCGATGTCGATGGCCGGCGAGGTGGGTTGGAGCCGCAGGTCGATCGTCGCAGGTGCGACGAAGCGAGGGTCTGCCTCGATCCAGCCGCTCGGCAGGAGCCGGTGAACATCCCGATTCGCGCTGTTGTCGTTGAATAACACGTTGCCCGCGACGGTGATGTCGCTGACAGGCTGCCCCATAACGCTCAGCGCGAAGTGGTCTGCGCTCGCGTACGCGACGTTGTTCGCGATGGTCACGTCGGCCGCGTGGTTGACGCCGATACCCCCGTGCGGGCCGTCGCCGCGGGTGCCGTTGTAGTAGAGGCTGTTGTGCTCGATGACCCCGCGCTCGCTGAGGTGGAACTCGACGCCCGCTGTCCCGTTGAAGGCGGAGACGTTGTTCGCGATCAGGAAGTAGCCGTGCGAGTAGGTCTGCACGTTGTTGGTGACGAAGATCCCGGTCCCTTCGTCGATGGTGAAGTTCACGAACGGCCGCGACGGGTTCCAGGAGACCATCCGGTTCTCGTTGCTGTGGACGACGTTCTTATCGACCTGCATCTTGACGCCGTCGAAGGTGTCGCCTGCTGGGCGGACGATTGAGCCAAAGACGTCGATCGCGCCTACGCCGAAGGTGTTCCAGTAGCCGTTGTGATAGAGCGTGTTGCGCGAGATCGTCACGTAGTCACAGCCGCCTGCGCGGATACCGATTCCAGTGCAGTCGCGCACCGTGTTGCCGATGATCTCGACGTGGTGGCTGTTGAGGGCCGCGATGCCGCGGCCGTTGTAGTAGGGCGGGCGCTGGGCGCCGACCTGGACGGCCTTGCTGACGGTCGTGCCATAGATGCTCGGGTCGTTGATGTTGATGCCCATCTCGACCGCGAGGTCATGGATCGCGCCTTGTGCGTCTTTGTAGAGCCCCCACGCAGCGTCTGCCTCGACCTGGGTGATCTGCGGGGCGACCCCGACCACCTCGAGCCCTTCGACGCGGATGTACGAGGCGTTCTGGATCAGGACGCCGAAGCTCGCGTCGAACTCGATGATCGGCTGCTCGCCCGGGAAGGCCTTAAACGTGATGTAGGCGCCTGGCGCTCCGTTGGTCGCGATGCGCCCGACGGAGCCCGTGGTCCAGATGTCGCCGTCGTCGAAGTCTGCGCGCCGATGTCTCCCGCCGCGGATCAAGACCGTGTCGCCTGGCTGACACCGGTTCGCTGCGTACGTGATGGTCTTGAAGGGATTGAGGAGGCCGCCGTTGCTCGGCAGGTCGACGCCTTGAGGGGCGACGTAGTAGCTGGTCTGCGCCTGCAGCGCGGCGGACGGTCCACAGCACGCCGCTATGGTCAAGAGCGCAGCGATAGAGTGCTTCGAACGCAGCATGGGCGAGGGTCGCAGTTTCAGAGCGGGCGAGATCGCCGCACTCTACCGCAGGCGCAGGCGCCGCGGGTGACCCGTCGGCGCGCCCAAGGAGCCGCGTAACGCCGCTGCGTACGGCTAGCTGACACGTGAGGCTTGCTGCAAGAACGGCGCGCTCACCCCAACGACGGAACCGACATGAACCGAGCACTTTCTGGCACGGAATGTCCCTCCGAGACCCCGAAGGTCCCGGAGGGTGAGTGGTGGAGGCGGCGGGAATCGAACCCGCGTCCCAGAATGCCTCGACCTGAGCTTCTACGCGCGTAGTCCGTCTATTGGTGTCGCCCGCTGCGCTCCGACGAACAGGATCACAGCGAGCCAGCTCGACGAAGTCTCGCCACCGACGGGCCGAGCAGCCGCCAGGTGACCAGCCTACTGTGTGTCGCGCCGACCCCCCGTAGGCGAAGGGGCCGCCGCGTCGCGCCTATATTTTAGGCAGCGAGGGAGTAGTGCGTGTTGGCACTTAGATTTGTCCAGTCGGATTCACGAGGTGCCTGGCCCTCGGCGCGCCACATCAGGACGGATCAACATCCGGTCGAAGCCGATCGCCCCCAAATGGTGAGGTGAGGAGTATCGACCGATCTCCGCGCGAGCACAAGGGCGGCGCGTCGCGGCGTCGGCAGGCCCTAGGTAGATCACCTCTCCATGGGGCGCCGATCGTGAACGGCTGCGCTACGATTCGCACCGCCCCCTTCGCCCTGTTCGCGCGGCCTCCGATGTTGTTCCGAGCTGTCCTGACCTTCCCGGCCTTTACGTGCGCGCTCGCGCTGGCGCAGTCAGCAGCGCTCTCAGAGGCGGAACTGCAGGGCTACGTCGCGCGGTCACTGCGGCAGTTCGTCGAGGACTACGAGCAGGGGCGGCTCGGTCCGAGGGGCGCCCTGCACGGCAGCGCGCGCTTGCAGCCGAAGTACCTGCGCACCGCGATGGGCGGCGGCTTCGTCAGCGACGAGGACCTCGACAGGCTGACGCACCTCGACGTGCTGCAGAAGATGGTCTTCTACGGCGAGCGCTACCCGTGCCTCGAGGTCGGCGACGCGCTGCTCGACCTGGCAGCCGTGGGCGTCGAAGGCACGTTCCTCGACCGCCAGTCCTTCGAGCTGCGCGAGGTCGCGCACTGGGCGCTGATGCGCGTGGAGGACCAGCGGGTCTGGTTTATGATCCTGCGCGCCGCGGCGGGCGAGCGCGTGCCGCTGCTTGACGAGGTCCGCCGGCGCGGCGAGCGACGTGAGCGCGCGGACGAGGCGCTCTCGGTCGGCCCCGCGCGGCGCGTCGCCGCGCTGCGCCTGCTCGGTCAGCGCGGCCTGCCGGTCGGGAGGAGCACGCTCGAGGCGGCCCTCGTCGACCCGGACCCGCGCGTGCGACTGGGCGCTGCCGAGTCGCTGCGGCCGCCGTGGCGGCTCACGACCATCCGGCGCGTCGCGGCGGCGACGCGCGACGAGCGCCACCC
>JAYYEE010000047.1:0-5589 GCA_036160175.1 Planctomycetota bacterium | reverse complement strand
GATCTGTGACGAGCGCGGCTGCGAGCCGCGGTGACGCTGTTTTTGTCCTGGCTGCCGACGGCCGCGTAGACGCCGGCGACGCGCTGCAGGGCGCGCTCCGCGCCGCGAAGGCGACGGGGGACCTGAAGACCTCGCTGCGCGCAGTGGGCGTCTTCCACCAGCCGAAGGGCAGCAGCTGTAAGCGGCTCGGCATCGTCGGGATGGGCAAGGCCGCAGACGTGCGCACCGAAGAGCTGCGGCGCGGAGCGGCGTTGGCGCAGGCGCGGGCCGAAGAGCTCGGCGTGACCGAGCCTTCGCTGGTGGTGCCGGCGAGCCTGATCAAGAAGAGCAAGCCGTTCGCCGCCGGGATGGCGGTCGCCGAAGGCCTCGTGCTCGGCGCCTACCGCTACGCCGCACCGAGCCAGCAGAAGCCGGCGAAGCGCAGCGCGCAGAAGTGCGCGGTCGCCGCGGTCGGGTTGTCCGCCGCCGACGAGAGGGAGTTCGCGCGCGGCCTCAAGCTCGGCGCGGTCGCTGCGCAGGGCACGGCCTTCGCGCGTGACCTCGAGAACCAAGCGCCCAATATCCTCACGCCCTCGGCGATGGCGCGGCACGCCAAGCGCCTCGCGGGCGGGCGGCTGTCGGTGAAGGTGCTGGACGAGAAGCAGATGGACAAGCTCGGCATGGGGTCCCTGCTGGGTGTGTCGCGCGGCAGCGCGCAGCCGGCCAAGCTGATCGTGTTCGAATACAAGACGCCGGGCGCAAAGGGCAACGTCGCGGTCATCGGTAAGGGGCTCACGTTCGACAGCGGCGGCATCAGCATCAAGCCGTCGGCGCGCATGGACGAGATGCGCTACGACATGTGCGGCGGCGGCGCGGTGATGGGGCTCTTCCACGCGCTCAGTAAGGGCGCGCTGGGCAGCCAAAAGCCCAAGAAGAACATCATCGGCATCATCGCCGCGGTGGAGAACATGCCCGACGCCGACGCGCAGCGCCCGGGCGACGTCGTCACCGCGATGGACGGCCAGACGATCGAAGTGCTCAACACTGACGCCGAAGGGCGCCTCGTGCTCGCCGACGCGATCTGCTACGCGAAGAAGTTCTACAAGCCTGAGATGATGTGCGACCTCGCGACGCTGACCGGAGCCGTCGTCGTGGCGCTCGGGCACGAGATGGCGGGCGTGATGGGCTCCGACCAGAAGCTGATCGACGCATTGATCGACGCCGGCGACGCCGCGGACGAGCCGCTCTGGCAGCTGCCGCTGTGGCAGTGCCACAAGGACCAGGTGAAGAGCAAGTTCGCCGACCTCGCGAACATCAACTCGCCTGGGCACGGCAACGGGTCGACCGCGGGCGGCGCGTTCCTCAGCTACTTCGCCGGGGATACGCCGTGGGCGCACATCGACATCGCCGGCGCCGCCTGGGGCGGCGTCGCCAAGGACTACTACAAGGGCGGCGCGAGCGGCACGGCCGTGCGCACCCTCCTGCACTGGCTCCGCACGCTCTGATCCGACCGCGGCCCGCTCGGCGGGCAACACGCCATGGCTGACAAGATCGTCCCGGTGAAGGAGCACGTCGCGCAGCGCGCGCACGTGTCCTCGTTCGAACAGTACCGGCGGCTCTACGAGGAGTCGGTGCAGGACCCCGCGGCGTTTTGGTCGCGCGAAGCGGCGCGGATTGACTGGTTCCGGCAGCCCGACCGCGCCTGTGACGTGGACTTCGGCAAGGCGGAGGTCGCGTGGTTCTTGGGGGGCAAGACGAACGCCGCGCACAACTGCGTCGACCGGCACCTCGCGGAGCGCGGCGACGAGACCGCGATCGTCTGGGTCCAGGACGAGCCGGGCAACTACGTCCACATCAGCTACCGAGAGCTGCACGAGCAGGTCTGCCGGTTCGCGAACGTCCTGAAGCGCTTCGGCGTCAAGAAGGGCGACCGCGTCTGCATCTACCTGCCGATGATGCCTGAGGCGGTCTACGCGATGCTGGCGTGCGCCCGCATCGGCGCCGTGCACTCGGTGGTCTTCGCGGGCTTCTCGGCAGACTCGCTGCGGGACCGCATCGTCGACGCCGACTGCCGCGTCGTGCTCACCGCGAACGAGGGGCTGCGCGGCGGCCGCACGATCCCGCTCAAGGCCACAGTCGACGCGGCCGTCGACGGCCTCGCCGCGGTGCACACCGTGCTCGTCGCGCAGCGCACGGCGACGGAGGTGGCGATGCGCGACGGACGCGACCACTGGCTCGAGGCCGAGATGAAGCGACAGCGCGCCTACTGCCCGGTCGAGTGGATGGACAGCGAGGACCCGCTGTTCGTGCTCTACACGTCGGGCTCGACCGGGAAGCCCAAGGGGCAGCTCCACACCAACGGCGGCTACCTCGTCTACGCGTCCTACACGCACCAGCTCGTCTTCGACTGGCACCCGGGCGACGTGCACTTCTGCGCCGCGGACGTCGGCTGGATCACCGGCCACAGCTACATCGTCTACGGCCCGCTCTGCAACGGCGCGACGACGGTCGTATTTGAGTCGACCCCGGTCTATCCGGACGCGACCCGCTACTGGCAAGTCTGCGACGACATCCAGGCCAACATCTTCTACACCGCGCCGACGGCGCTGCGCGCGCTGATTCGCTTCGGCGATGAGCCGGTGCAGCAATATCAGCGCGACAGCATCCGCGTGCTCGGGACGGTGGGGGAGCCGATCAACCCCGAGGTCTGGCAGTGGTATCACGACGTCGTCGGCGGGGGGCGCTGCCCGATCGTGGACACTTGGTGGCAGACCGAGACCGGCGGCATCTTGATGTCCCCGTTGCCTGGCGCGACGCCGTGCAAGCCAGGCTCGGCCACCTTCCCGTTGCCTGGCGTGCAGCCGCAGCTGGTGGACGATCAGGGCGCGGTGCTCGAAGGCGACGGCGTCAGCGGCAACCTGTGCTTGACGGGGAGCTGGCCTGGTCAGGCGCGCACGATCTACAACGACCACGAGCGCTTCTGGCAGACCTACTTCTCGATGTACCCGGGGAAGTACTTCACCGGGGACGGCTGTCGGCGCGACGAGGACGGCTACTACTGGATCACCGGGCGCGTGGACGACGTGCTCAACGTCTCCGGCCACCGTCTCGGCACGGCGGAGATCGAGTCGGCGCTCGTGGCGCACGAGCACTGCGCCGAGGCCGCGGTCGTCGGCTGCCCGCATGACGTCAAGGGGCAGGGGATCTACGCCTACGTGATCGCGGGCCAGGGGGCCGAAGAGGTCGACCCGTCGGAGCTGGAGGCGGCGCTCAAGCGGCAGGTTCGCGAGGCGATCAGCCCGATCGCGACGCCAGATCACGTGCAGGTCGTCCCCGGTCTGCCCAAAACGAGGAGCGGGAAGATCATGCGACGCATCCTGAGGAAGGTCGCTGAGGCGCAATACGACCAGCTCGGCGACATCTCGACGTTGGCGGAGCCGCAGGTCGTCGAGCAGATCGTCGCGGGGCACCGCGCCCGCCTCGGGTAACCGCGCCCGCCGCGGGCCGCGGGATCTGCGGTATCTCCGGTGGCATCGGGGCCTTCTCCGGGCAGAAATACTGGAAATGCGGGCTCGGGGGCGAAAGATACTCGCAGCCCGATTCGGTTTGGGCACGTGTGACGACGGTGAGCGAGGCCTCTTTGGGCGTGCCTTGTGTCATCGAAATTCGAGGGAGCCGCGTCACGGGTGCTAGCCACACAAGGTGCACACCTAACTATCCTCATGACTCGTTCCCTGATCACCACCGCGTCCCTGCTCGCGTTCGCGAGCGCGGTCGCTGCGCAAGACCTGCCCCAGGCCACCGGCTCTAGCGTCGGCGGCTTCCTCAACAACGCTCGCTACGAGCTTGGCAAGGGCCTGACCTTCGCCTCGCAGGACGGCGGCAACTCGATGACCGTCGGCGGCCAGCTCCAAGCCGGCTACAGCTGGACCCAGTTCAACCTGGACGGCGCCGGCAACGTCGGCGACGACTACAGCTTCGACAGCTCGTTCAACACGGCCGCGCGCCTCCGCGTCGGCGGCAGCGTGATGGACAGCAAGTACAGCTACTTCGTCCAGATGAACGCCGCCAACGGCGACCAAGGCAACGGCAACCTCATCGACGCGTGGGTCGGCATGCACGTCGCGGACGGCATCAACCTCCGCCTCGGCCAGCAGAAGATGCGCTCGGGCCTGTCCGCGGACACCAGCGCGAACGACACCGACTTCGAGACCATCTCGCGCTCGTCGGCCACCAACGAGTTCGCCAACGCTCGCACCACGGGCGCGCTGCTCGAGGGCCACGCCATGGACGGCCGCTTCAACTGGCACTTCGGCATCGCCAACGGCGGCACGGCGGCCAACGCGGCGTCGCAGATCCTGTTCCTCGCCGGTGGCGCCAACCAAGCCAACGACGACACCGACATGATGGTCACCGCGGGCGCGAGCTTCGGCAGCCACGCCGGCAACAGCGAGAGCTGGTCGGAAGGTGACCTCGCCCGCTCGGGTGAGATGCAGTGGATCGCCGGCGCGACCATCACGGTCGACAACGGCGCCGCCGAGAACTTCCAGACGATCAACGTCTTCGGCGGCCTCAAGGCCGGCAACGGCCTCGCCGCGCAGGCCGAGTACTGGACCCGCGACGCCGACAACGCCGACACGACGGACGACGGCGCCTACGTGCAGGCCTCCTACACGATGGCCAAGTCCGGCAGCATGCAGCCCGGCTTCGTCGCGCGCTACGCCATGGTCGACTTTGACAACGGCGTCGAAGGCAACGAGTTCACGCTCGGCGTCAACGCCTACTACGCAGCCCACAACCTGAAGTGGCAGCTCGAGTATGCGAGCGGCGCGACCGAGAACTTCATCGCGGACGACATCGACTCGTCAGCGATCCGTCTGCTGTGCACGGTGGTCTTCTAAGCACCACGCAGCATCGCTGATGGAGCATCGGGGCGGCCCTAGGGTCGCCCCGCGCTATGTACAGGCGTCGTGAGGATGGAACCGAGCGCCGCGGTTGGCCAAGATGTCGGCGTGCTCGACGACCCGACCGACTTCTGCCGCTTGTGGCTCCTTCGCCACCCCGAGCCTGAGATGGCGCACTCGGAGCTGGCCGTGGGCGCTGGGCCCGCAGACCTGAGCCGGCGCGGCCGCGCGCAGGTCCTGCGCTGGATGGAGCTATTCAAGGAGCGCGAGCTCGCGATGGTCGCCAGCGGCCCGCAGCCGCAGTCGCTCGACCCGGCGCGCGGCCTCGCTGAGAGCAAGCAGCTCGAGGTCCAGGTGGACGCGCGCCTGCGCGACCAGGAGATGGGTCAGTGGCAGGGCCGCTCTTGGGCCGACATCATGCGGGACCAAGAGGCCGCCGTGCGCACGTTCTTCAGCGAGTTCGGGGAGGCGGCGCCGCCCGGCGGCGAGACGCTCGGCGCCGCCGTGGAGCGCATGCTCCAGTGGTGGACGGAGGTGATGCCGAAGGTCGCCGGACAGGAGGTCGTAGTGGTGGGGCCAGGTTCCTTGCTGACCGGCTTCGCCGCGGCGATGCTCGGCATGCGGCTGTCGCGCTGCCTCTCGCTGAACTTGCCCTACGGCGGCGTCGCAGCGCTCGACGCCTTCCAGAACGGGGTGCGAATCGCGA
>JAYYEE010000046.1:0-3911 GCA_036160175.1 Planctomycetota bacterium | reverse complement strand
CCGACGCGGACGCGCAGTATTTCGCTGAGTTCACGGTCGACCTCGATCAGATCGATGAGCCGATGATCGCCGACCCTGACGTCCACAATGACGACGTCGCGAAGCGATACACCCACGACACGATCCGCGACCTCACCTACTACGGCGGCGAGAAGAAGGTGGACCTCGGCTTCGTCGGCTCCTGCATGGTCCACAAGGGCGACATGCAGGTGTTAGCACGCATGCTGCGCAACCTAGAGCTGCAGCATGGCGAGGTCACCTTCCGCGCGCCGCTCGTGGTCGCGCCGCCCACCTACAACATCATCGACGAGCTGAAAGAAGAGGGCGATTGGGAGCCGCTGCAGAAGTATGCGGGCTTCGTCTTCGATGACGCCGCCCCGAAGAGCGCCGCCCGCACCGAGTACGAGAACATGCTCTACCTTGAGCGCCCGGGCTGCAACCTGTGCATGGGCAACCAGGAGAAGGCCTCGAAGGGCGACACGGTGATGGCGACCTCGACCCGCCTCTTCCAGGGGCGCGTGGTCGCCGACGCTCCCGAGAAGAAGGGCGAGTCGCTGCTCGCGTCGACGCCGGTGGTCGTGCTGTCCGCGATCCTCGGGCGCACGCCCACGATCGACGAGTACAAGGCGGCCGTCGCGGGCATCGACTTGACTAGTTACGCCCCGCCGACCGAGGCGATGACCGCCGCAGGTTAACGACCGAGCGGCCGCGCGGCTGGATCGCCGAGGGGCGGCGTATCCACGGGGACGTGGCTACGCGCGACGTTGCTGCCGTCTAGCGCGCGCAGCGCGCTGGACATCGTGGTCTGCAGCGCGCGACCGACCAACAGGTAGGGGCTGACGGGCCGGAGCTCGTGCTGCGTCTGTTGCCGGTTGGCGTAGACTTGGTCGTGCCAGAGCGGTCGCGCCCCGCCGTCGCCGACCGGCCCCAACACCTCGACCCGGAGCCCGACTTCCGCGAACGCCATGGAGCCGGCCATGCCCTCCTGCGCGCCGACCGTGAACGCCACGAGGCTTGGCTTCATGATCACCGTCTCCGGACCCGCGCGCTCTACGACCGCGCCGAAGATGTCGCTGTGCCGCAGCTCGCGCACGAGCACGTCGCCGACCATCACCGCGACCGGCCGCAGCCAAAACTCGTCGCCGCCGTAGCGGATCGGATACCCGCCGTCGTGCGCTGGTAACGCCGCCGCGTCACGCAGATCGAGCGTCGGCGCGACGAACACGTCGACGTCGCCGGGCGCCGCGCTCGCGTAGTCGACGTCGACGTAGAGGCGCGGGTTGACCGCGAGGTCAGGCGTATTGTCGAGCGTGCTGCAACCAGTGGCCAGCGCGAGGGCCGCGAAGGTGGCGCCGCTACGGAGCGAACAGATCATGGCGAGTCGCGTCATCACCTCGATGCCATCGGCAGGTCAGCAGCCAAAACTCAAGCCTGACACGATTTTGCCTCCCAGAGACGCATTGGGTAGAACTCGCAGGCGCAGACGCGCAGCGCGCTGCAACCACTGCCATGACGCCGCACACCGACCGGACGACGCCCAACAACGACTTCGGGCGTCCGCCCAGCGGCGCGAGGCGCTGGCTCCACGACGTCATCTTCGGCATCCACACGCCCGCGGGGCGCGGCTTCGACATCGCCCTGATCACGCTTATCGCCGTCAGCGTGTTCGTCGTGATGATCGACAGCGTGGCGGAGGTCCACGCGCGCCACGGGGCGATGCTCGACACGCTCGAGTGGGTCTTCACCGCGGCGTTCACGGCCGAGTACCTCGCCCGCCTCTACTGCGTGGAGCGCCCGGCCCGCTACGCGCGGAGCTTCTTCGGCGTCGTCGACTTGCTGGCCATCGTCCCGACCTACGTGGCCCTGCTCGCGCCCTCCGTCTCCGTGCTGGTCGACGTGCGTGTGCTGCGCCTGCTGCGAGTCTTCAGGGTGTTGCGGCTCGGTAAGTTCGTCGCGGAGTTCGGCGCACTCGGCCGCGCGCTGGCTGCGTCGCGACACAAGATCTTCGTGTTCCTGTTCTTCGTGGTCATCGTCGTGCTGATCATGGGGACGCTCATGTATGTGATCGAGGGTGAAGGGAACGGCTTCACCTCGATCCCCATGGGCATCTACTGGGCGATCACGACGATGACGACGGTCGGCTTCGGCGACGTCGCCCCGCAGACCGACATCGGCCGATTCATCGCCTCGATCATGATGCTGCTCGGTTGGGGCACGCTGGCGGTGCCGACAGGGATCGTCAGCTCAGAATTCACTGCGGCGCGGCTGCTCCCGCATGCCGACACCCGTCGCTGCGGCCAGTGCGGACACGAAGAGGCCGACCACACCGCAGCGTTCTGCCGGCGGTGCGGCGCTGGCCTGAAGCAGGAGGCCCGGTGACGCGACCGCCGCTCATGATCACGTTCGCGGCCGCCCTGGCTGCCTGCGCGACCGCGCCGTCCGCCGACGCCTTGCACGCAGCGCTGCGCGCGCGCCTAGACGGATTCGACGGGGACGTCGGGGTCTATGTCCACCACGTCCAGCGCGACCAGCGCGTGGAGATTCGCGCCGACGAGGTGTTCCCGACGGCGAGCATGATCAAGGTCCCGATCCTCGGCGCGCTCTTCGACCGCATTGACAAAGGCGAGCTCGGCTACCACGACAAGCTCACCTACACGAAAGACCGCCTCTACGCCGGTGAAGACCTCCTCGGCTCGTTCGCTGATCAGGAGTCGATCACGCTCGACAAGCTCGCCTTCTTGATGATCACGACGAGCGACAACACCGCCTCGCTGTGGTGCCAAGAGCTCGCAGGCACCCGGAGCGCGGTCAATAACTGGCTGAGCCAGCAGGGCCTCTCCGAGACCAGGGTGAACTCTAGGACGCCTGGACGCGAAGCGGCGCGCGCCCGCTTCGGGTGGGGACAGACCACGCCGCGCGAGAGGGCCGAGCTCCTGCTGCGCATCCGCCGCGGCGAAGCGGTCTCAGCCGGAGCGAGCGAAGAGATGGCGCGCGCGCTCGGCCGCATCTATTGGGACGGGGAAGCGCTCGCGGCGATCCCGCCCAGCGTCGCGACGATGAGCAAGCAAGGCGCGGTCAACGCATCGCGGAGCGAAGTGGTGCTCGTTCACGCGCCTCACGGCGACTACGTCTTCTGCGTCATCACGAAGAACCAGCGAGACCAATCATGGGGGCACGACAACGCGGGGTTCGTCCTGCTACGTGACGTGTCTCGGATCCTCTGGGATTACTTCGAGCCCGGCGCCCCCTATCAGCCAGCGGCTGGCACGGAGCGCTACCGGTGACGCCGCGGGGCTACGCCGTCCCGCCAAACAACTCAGCCCTGCCGCTGCCGTATCATCGGCCCGCGGTGAACCCTGGCGCCCCCTATCGGCATCGCCGCGCGCACCCGATCGACCGCGGCAAGGCCAGCGCTCCGTTCGCTGGCGTGGACGAACGCGATCGCGTCGCCCTGGGCGACCTCGTCTCCGAGCGTGCGCTCCAGCACCACGCCGACCGCCGGGTCGACGACGTCCCCTGGCTGACGCCGACCGCCGCCGAGGTCCACGACCGTCTGCCCGAGGGCGAGCGGGTCTACGTCTTCGACGAAGCCAGACTGCGCGGCCTCGACCGGCAGCACGTGCTTGGCCTGCGGCAGCATCGAGAGGTCATCGAGGACGCGCTGATCGCCGCCTTGCAGCGCGAGGTTGTCGCTGAAGACCTGGCGAACCACGCCGTCGCGCCACAGCCGCTCCAAGGTGACCCGGGCGCTGTCGAGGTCCTCGGACACTCCGCCGAGCACCAACATCTCCGCGCCGAGCGCGAGCGTCACCTCGCGCAGATCACCCGGGCAGTCACCCTCAAGCGCGCGGAGGACCTCGGTGACCTCTAGCGCGTTTCCGAGCGCGAGCCCTAGCGGGTGGTCCATGTCG
>JAYYEE010000045.1:0-3612 GCA_036160175.1 Planctomycetota bacterium | reverse complement strand
CCGCGCTCGTCACAGATCGGATCTTCATCGCGCCTGTGTTGTAGTCGGTGCAACTTCTCCACGCCATGCTGCATGCTGCCGGGCGCGACGGATGCGCGGCGTCTCCGCGACCAGCCGGACGGGTTCGGCCTAGCCGCCTTGTTTCGGCAAGTCGCCGATCCAGCGCTCGCCCGCGCCGTCGCGGAGCTTCTCGCGCTTCCAGATCGGCACCTCGTCCTTCAACCGGTCCATCAAGAACCGGCAGGCCTCGAACGCCGGTCCCCGGTGCGGCGACGCCACGACCACGACGACCGACGCCTCCCCGACGGGCACCTCGCCGAGGCGGTGCGCGACGCGCGCGCGGGTGATCGGGAACCGCTTCACGGCCTCCTCGAAGAGCACGCACATGACCTTCTGCGCCATCTCGGTGTAGGTCTCGTAGCTCAGCGAGAGCACCTCAGCGCCCTCGTTGTGGTCGCGGGTCGTGCCAGCGAACGTCACCACCGCGCCGTCTCGGTCCGTACGGCACTCCTGCTCCAGCGCGCGCGGGTCGAGCTCGCCCTGCGTGAGGTCGAAGCGATACAGGTCTGTCTCGCCGCCGCCGCCGCTGATCGGCGGGATGAAGGCGACCTCGTCGCCGTCCGCGAGCTCGGTATCCTCACGCGCGTAATCGCGATTGACGGCGAAGGCGACAGGCACACGGAGCAAGGCAGGGTGCGACTCGCCCAACTTCTCGCGCAACGCCGCCGCGGTCGCTCCCGGCGGCAGTGAGACCTCTATGCTGTCGGTGCCAAGGACGTCTCGCACAGCGGCGAAGCAGCGCAGCGTGACGTGAATCGGCCCAGCGGAATCCGGCATCCCGACATTGTGTACACGCAGCGCGCAAGGGCGCCACGTCTGAGATAGATTACTACGCCTCCGCTAGCACCTCCGCCAGCTGCAGAACGACACCTTATGCGCTCCATCCAGCTCTTTTCGATCCTGGCGACCGTCGCCGCTGCCTTGCCCGCTCAGTGGGCGCTGCAGACTCCGTCCACGGCGCCACCGCCGCGCCGCGCTGGCGCCGCCGCCTTCGACCCGATCAGCAACCGCGTGATCATCTACGGCGGCCTGATCACGTCGCCGGCGCAGTCGATCAATGAGATGTGGGCCTATAACGGCTCTGGCGACTGGTCTCAGGTGACCGCGACCGGCGCGAGCCCGCGCTGGGGCCACCAGATGGTGACGGACACCACCCTCAACCGCCTGGTCACGTTCGGCGGCCGCTCGCCGACGATCAACAGCCTCGCTGACGACACCCTCGTCTGGAGCGGGACCGCGTGGCAGACGGTGGCGACCGCGAACGCCCCGAGCCCGCGCTTCCTGCACGGGATGGCCTACGACGCCTTCCGCAACCGCGTCGTGGTCTTCGGCGGCCGTGACGGCTTCGCGCCGAACAACGAGACCTGGGAATTCGACGGCTCGGACTGGACGCAGATCGCGACCCCCCACGCGCCTGCGCCGCGTGAGGAGATGGGCATGGTCTTCGACACCTCGCTCAACCGCGTGGTGTTGTTCGGCGGTTGCGACGAGAGCACGCAGACCGTCTACGGCGACACGTGGTCGTATGACGGCGTCGATTGGACCGAGGTCACCCCCAGCAACAGCCCCTCGCCGCGCTTCCGCGGCACCATGGTCTACGACTCGGACCGCAGCCGGACGGTCTACTTCGGCGGCTTCGACGGCACCTCAACGTTCAACGACGTGCTCGAGTACTCGGGCGGCGAGTGGACGGTCGTGCCGCCGGCGGGCGCGGTCCCGCCGAACACGACGGAGGGCTACGCGGGCTACGACCCGACGCGGGGCGTGCTCGTGCTCTACGGGGGCTTCGGCCCGACGTTCAGCGACGAGACCTGGGAGTTCACCGGCAACAACGACGGCGTGTTCTCGCTCTACGGCCAGGCCTGCGACCTCGTCAACGGCACGCCCGAGCTGGACGCCACGACGCCGAACATCGGCACCAACCTGGTCCTCACCGCGTCCAACCTCGGCGCGTCGACCGGCGCGCTGTGGGCGCTCGGCTTCTCGGACCAGTTCTTCAACGGCGTCCCGCTCCCCTTCGACCTGGCGGTCCTCGGCCTGCCTGGCTGCGGGCTCGTGACCGGCGCGGACGTCATCAACTTCTCCGTCGCGTCCAACGGGTCTGCGAGCCTCAGCGTGCCGCTGCCCAACCAAGCGACGCTGGTCGGACAGTCGCTGTTCGCGCAGGCTCTGCCGTTCGACGCCGGCGCGTTCCTCGGCGCGACGCGCGGCGGTCGCGCGCTGCTCGGCCAATAGTCGCCAGCGCGCGGAGCGGCTGGCCTCGCCAGCCGTCGCCGCCCCACGCCCTCGCGCGGACACGCGCGGCGGCGGGCAGGGTCAGGCCTTGAGGCGGCCGATGGCCTCTTCGACGTCGCCCTTGCTGCCGATGTAGAGCGGCGTCCGCTGGTGCAGGTCGTCGGGGACGATGTCGAGGATCGGCTGCTGGCCGTCGCTGGCGGCCCCGCCGGCGCGCTCGCAGAGGAAGGCCAACGGCGCGTTCTCGTAGAGCAGGCGCAGCTTGCCGCGCGGCTTGTCGACCGTGCCCGGATACATGTAGATGCCGCCCTTTAGCAGCGTCCGGTGGAAGTCGCCGACGAGCGCGCCCGCGTAGCGCGCCGCGCGCTTGCCGCAGTCGGCCTCTTGGCGGCGGAACGCAGCGACCATGTCCTGCGTCGGCCCGTCCCAGTTGACCTCGTTGGCCTCGTTCACCGAGTAGGCGCCCTTGCCCTCGGGGATCTGCAGGTCCGGGTGCGTCAAGAAGAACGTGCCGATCGAGCGGTCGAGCGTGAACCCGTTCACCGGCCCGCCGGCGGAGTAGACCATCATCGTGCAGGGCCCGTAGAGCACGTAGCCGGCAGCCACGAGGTTGCGCCCGGACTGGAAGAAGTCCTCTCTGCGCACAGGCTGACCGACGTGCTCCCGCTTGTAGATGCCGAAGATGGTCCCCATCTGGCCAGCGACGTCGACGTTGCCTGAGCCGTCCAGCGGATCGGTGGCGATCAGGTATTTGCCCTCTTCCCCGCCTGGGAGCACGTGGATGTCCTCCATCTCCTCCGACGCGATGGCCGCGACCATCGGGACGTTCTCGAACACCTGCAGCGTCGTGTCGTTGCTGATGACGTCGAGCGCGCGCACCTCCTCTCCCTGCACGTGGCGGGGGCCGGTGTACCCGCGCTTGCCGACACACCCGGCGCGCATGATCTCGCTCGCGAGCATGCGCGCGACGAGGCTCATCCGGTTGAGGACCGTCGACAAACCGCCGGTCGCGTGCGCGCTCGCCTGATCACGAAAGAACTGTTCGCTGAGAGTGAAGCGGTTCATAGCTGCGGGTCAGTTGAACGCAATCTCGCGCCCTCGCCAAGCCAGTCAGTGTCGTTTGACGCGCAGTTCGCCGCCTGAGGGACCCGGGACACCTTCCAGCGCGACGCTCGTGTCAACCTGGACCGACGCCATGACTTCGGTGACGCCGTCGTCACGTGACCACACCAGCTGCTCGCCAGCGCGTGCCCCCCACAAGATCCGCCGACCGCCAGGTCCGGACGGGAGCGCCCTCAGCTCGCCAGGCTCAGCCCA
>JAYYEE010000044.1:0-3993 GCA_036160175.1 Planctomycetota bacterium | reverse complement strand
GATGAGACGATCTCAGAATCCGAGGTCGCGCTGATCCAGCGCCTCGCCCACCGTCACTCCGAGATCACCAAGCTCTTCGAGCAAATCAAGGCCGGCGTCGAGGAGGCCTTAGGCGCGATGCAGGGCGGCGAAGAGGCGCAGGGAGGCTCTGGACGCTAAGATGAGAGACACCACCATGACGATCTGCAGAAACGTTTCCTACTTGCTGCTGACCATGAGCCTGCCTGTCGCGCAGGTCACAGCGCAGCTCGGCGGCGGCAATCCGATGGAGGAGATCAAGGAGATCGCCGAGGCCGTCGACAGGCAGCTCAAGGAGATCGACCGGCTGCTGTTGGAGTCAGGCAAGAAAGGGCAATCCCGGAAGGCGCCCAAGGAGATGCTGGAGCAAGCCGCCGAGGGCAGCAAGATCGCGGAAGACGGGATCGACAAACTCATCGAGAAACTCAGCGAGATGAGCCAGCAGAGCTCAAGCAGCTCCAGCAGCAGCTCCAGCCAGCAACAGCAGCAGCAACAACAGCAGCGGCAACAGCAAGGCGAGCAGCAACAGCAACAGCAGAACCGGCGCGAAAACCAGACGCCGGAGTTCGTCCAACAGCCGCAAGAAGGCGATCCACAGCAACAGCAGCAAGAAGGCCAGCAGCAAGAAGGCCAGCAGCAAGAGCAGCAACCCGGCGAACAGCAGCCCTCACCCGAGGGCGGCAAACCAGAAGGCGGAGAGGAGCAGCGCGCCCAAGGTGAGAACCGCCCGGGAAACAACCCGTCGCAGGACCCGACCGGGCCCGGCAAGCCCGGCGCCGGCGCCGGCGAATGGGGCGGCCTCCAGCCCTACCTCAACTTTTTGAAGAACCGCGGGGCGAGCCCCAAGGTGCCGGAGAAGTTTCGGCGCTACTACGAGGCCTACCTGAAGAACAAGGCCAAGGGCGGCAAGAAGTAGCCAAGCCTAGCTGGGCGCAGGTTCGCCCGGATTTTGCGGAACTGAGCAGCGTCTTCGGGCACTCTTCGCCCGTGAAGATCCGCGCCATATCTCGATGCATACTCGCCGCCTTCGTCAGCGGCGCCTGCGCGCTCGCCCAGAACCAGGCGCCGCAAGCAGAGTCGGCCGAATCCCGCACCGTGACGGTGGGGACCCACGTGCGCCTGAAGCTGCCCAAAGAGGTCCAACGGATCGCTGTCGGGGACCCCGAGGTCCTCGAGGTCGAGCTCCTCTCGACCCGTGAGGCGTTGGTCCTCGGCAAGCGGACCGGCGTGACGACCGTGCTCGCGTTCTACGGCGACGACTCCCACCAGGCGATGCCGTTCCGGGTCCAGCGCGACCTGTCCCTGCTGCAGGCGGCGCTCGCGGACATCTGTGACGGCGTCCGCGCCCAGATCGCGCCAGATCGCGACGCGCTCGTGCTGACCGGCACAGTGCCCGATGAGGAGCACCGCCAGGCCGTGCTGCGTGCAGCGAACAGCTACCTGACCGCCGCCCCGCGCAATTCGGTGCGGGTGACCGAGGGCAGCGACGGCGTCTCCGTGCTGCAAGACGACGCCGCCCAGCAACGGTCACAAGTCATCGACCTCCTCCGAATGGAGGTCTTGCCCGCGACGCTAGAGGCGAGGATCCTTGACGCCATCCGCCCCATCGCCGGCGACGACGTCCGCATCCGCCGACTCCAGCGCAACCCGCTTTCCGACGACGAGCAGGACGTCCTCGTGCTCGAGGGCTCTGTCCCCAACCAGATCGCGCTGGTTCGCGCCATGCAGTTGGCGGCTAGGCTGTTTCTCGGCGACAGCGGCGGAGGCGGCACGAACGGCCAACAGCGTAACAATATCCAGGTGCTGGCAGATGAGGCCGGCGGCCTCGTGAACGGCATGGGGATGCGCGGACAGGGCGGCGGGCAAGGCCAAGGCGGCGGCGGTCAGCAGGGCGGCGGCGGCAGCGCCGGCGGGCGCGGCGGCGGCTTCGCCGGCGGCGGCGCGGCGCGCGTGCAGCGCAACGAGATCCAGCGCAACCTGGGGCGGGCGACCGTGCTCTCGATGGCCCGCGGCCGCGTCCTGTCCTTCCTAGAGGTCGAGGATCGTCCGCAAGTGCGCGTGTCGGTGCAGTTGTTCGAGGTCGACCGCGACCGGCTGTTCCAGTTCTCCTCGGAGGTCCAGCTACAGGGCGCGGACTTTGACCAGCCAGCGCTCAACGCCAGCGAGATCGGTTCGCGGATCCAGCCGAACCCGGCAAGCGTCGGGGCCTTCTCGGACTCTGACGTCCAAGCCGGCCTAGCGTCCTTGGCGAGCGGCTTCAGCCAACAGGTCCAGGTCAGCGGCCAGCGGCTCGCGCTCGACGCGCTGCTGCAAGCGCTCGAGGCGCGCGGCATCGCGCGCAGGCTCTCCAGCCCCGTCCTGACCGTCTTGAACGGCGAAACGGCCCAGTTCCAAGTCGGCGGCGAGATCCCGATCCCGCAAGCGTTCACCCCGGCCGCGGGCACTAGCGCCGGGCTCGGCACGTTCGCCTCGGTCGACTTCCGATCGTTCGGCGTAGGCCTCGGGGTGCGGCCCCTCGTCGGCGAGCATGGCGAGGTCACGCTCGACCTCAGCTCCATCGTATCGCAGCCAGACAGCGCGCTGACCACGGTCGTGCGCGACTCCACAGGCACCGCGCCGCAGACCACCGCGTTCGCCACCCGGTCCCTGCAAACCAACGCGCGACTCGCCGATGGTGAGAGCCTGCTGGTCGGCGGGCTGGTGTCTCGACTGATGCAGGACGACAATTCGAAGACGCCGCTGTTGGGAGACATCCCGCTGCTCGGCTGGCTGTTCCGCAGCTCCAACAACAACTTCAGCCAGTCAGAGCTGTTCGTGCTCGTCAGCCCGTCCGTCGTGCGCCCCCCGGTGGAAGACGCAGACCTCTGGCTCCACCCATCGCTGACCGAACAGCTCCGCGGTCACGCGCCGAGCACCGGCGAGTAACCGCGCGCGACCCGGCTACGGCGCCGCGCCGGTCGCCAGCCCCCCCTCGGAAGGCTCCTCTTCGCCCTCGGCGAGCCACGGCGCGAACGGGTCGTCGTAGCCGGCCCACGCAGCCGGTCCGGCTGCGAGCTCTGCGTCGTCGAGCAAGCAAGCGTCCAGCCGCGCGCGCAGGTCGTTCTCATCCACGTCGCGGCCGATGACGACGAGCTCCTGGCGGCGGTCGCCGAACTGCCCTTCCCAATTGGCTTCGAGCTCCTCTCGGGTCGCGGGGTCTTCCGGCCAGTCCTCGCGCGGCGCGGTGGCCCACCACGCGCCGGCACCCGACAGCGCGCAGGCGCCGCCCGCCTGGTGCCACATGCCGACGTAGTCATTGCGGGAGGCGAGCCATACGAAGCCCTTGCTGCGAAGCACGCCCGGCCAGTCTTCTTCTAGGCACGCATAGAGCCGCGCCGGGTGAAACGGGCGACGCGCCCGATAGACGAAGCTGCCGATGCCGTATTCGTCGGTCTCGCTCGACTCGTCGCCGCGCATCACCGCCAACCACCCTGGCGTCGCCGCGGCGCGCTCGAAGTCAAAGCGCCCCGTCGCGAGCACCGCGCTCACGTCGACGGCGCCGTGCTCGGCGACCACCTGGTGGGCCTCCGGATTCAGCCGCGAGATCAGCGCTTGGAGCGCGCAGAGGTCGGCCTTGCTGACGAGATCTGGCTTGCTGATCACGATCACATCGGCGAACTCCACCTGCTCGACGAGCAGGTCGTCGATCGTCCGGTCGTCTTCACCGTCGAGCGCGAGGCCGCGATCGCGGAGCTCGACGCCGGCCCCCAAGTCTCGAGGGAAGGCCGCGGCGTCGACCACGGTCACCATCGTATCGAGCACCGCGAGGTCGCCGAGGCCGGCGCCGTCTTCGTCGACGAACGCGAACGTCTCAGCCACCGGCATCGGCTCAGAGATGCCCGTAGATTCAATGAGCAGGTAGTCGAACGCGCCTCCCTTCGCCAGCTTAGCGACCTCCTCCAGCAGGTCCTCACGGAGCGTGCAGCAGATGCAGCC
>JAYYEE010000043.1:0-2780 GCA_036160175.1 Planctomycetota bacterium | reverse complement strand
CCAGCGCCCAAAGGCCGAGCACCCATCCTGCCGCGGCGTAGATCGTCGCGACGAGGAAGTACTCACGGTCTCGTTGGTCGAGCTCTTGGGTGCGCGCTTCGCAGTCCGGTCGTCGCTGGTCCTCAAGCATCTGCGCGAGCCGCGACGGCGAGTAGCCGATCAGGCTCCCGGCAGCGGTCGCGCCGTAGCCGCCGAGCACGGTCGCTGCCAGCGCGAGGGCGAGGTAGCCCGGCGCGATGGTCGCGCCGATGTCGACGGTCAGCGCGCCGTCGAACGCGGGCGCCGTCTCTGGTGCGCAGGCCAAGGCGAGCCCGAAGGTCGCGTCACGAGGTCCCTCGCGGGACGGGGGAGGGTCGGGGTCTTCGGGGGGAGTGTCGCCAGAACAGGCGGCCACCGACTCGAGATCTGGTAGATCAGCGCTAGGCACAGGTGTGGAGAGCATACGACCGGCAGCGACCTCGTGGGCGCGATTCCTGCGCGACCCGCGCCCGCTCAGACCTGCCTGCGCTGTGGCTTGGGCGCTTCTTCTGCCGGCTCTCCGTCCTCGTCTTCAACGTCTGCGGAGAAGCGGTTTCGTCCGTAACCCTTGCTAGCGTATAGAGCTCTGTCAGATCGGTGCATGATGCTCTCGACCGTGTCACCGTAGCGATAGCAGGTCAAGCCGATCGAGATGGTGAGCGGCAACTCCAGCTCATCGCCGCGCTCTTGTACGGCGGTGAACATTCGCGTCGCCAGCACGGTGGCTTCGTCTGGAGTCGTGTCCGGCAGCACGACGAGGAACTCTTCGCCTCCATACCGGCACACCGTGTCGCTGGCGCGCACCATGCTCCTCAGCACCGTGGCCGTGGCGCGGAGCGCGGCGTCACCTTGCAGGTGGCCGTAGGTGTCGTTGAGCTGCTTGAAGTGGTCCAGGTCGCACATCAGCACGGTCAGCGGGGACCGATCCCGCTCCGTCCGCCCGACCGCCTGCTCCAGCGCGTGGATCCCCATGCGTCGGTTGAAGAGGTGGGTGAGCGAGTCCGTCAGCGCGAACTTCTGCGCGCGCTGGCGGCGCCGCCTCAGCCAGAGGTTCTGGATCAAGAGCGAGCCAGACATGCCGAGCGCTTGCGCCGCGCGGATTTCGGAGTCGACGCCCAGCGGTGCCAGCGTCAGCGTGCGGTCGAGCAGCAGGAAGGCGGGTTGGTCGAAGTCCTGGTTGAGCGGAATCGCCAGCACTTCATCCGCGGAGAGCGCGCGGAGCATCGCGCTGTCCCCGTTTGGCTCAGCGGCCAAGACGACCGGCGTCTGCGTCTGCAGCGCCCGGCGCAGCAGCTCAGACTCTGGGCGAGACGTGTGGAGCTGCGTCGTCACGATCCGCTGCATCGTGGCGTCCCGCTTCGTGCGCAGGGTCATTCTGGTCGACGCTGCGTCCCACTTCGCGAAGAAGGCGCGGTCGAAGTGCCCGCCCTCCACGGCTGTTCCGGTCAGCATCGCGACGATCTCGCGGTATGTCTGCGGCTGCGCGCAGCCGAGGACGTGCAGCACCATGCTCTGCAGGTCGCAGGTCCCCTGGTGCGCGCTCCAGCGCGCGAGCGGCCGCGCGTCTTGGCGAGTCGCGGCGGCGACCTGCCCGAGTCCGAATTTGGCGATCGCAGCTTCCACCTGCGCGCGCAGTCGCACGGCGACCTGCATCTGCGATGGGAGCAGCTCGCGGGCCATGCCTGTGAACGCCTGCTCGGTCTGTCCAGGGTGACGGTAGCCGGCGAACTCGGCGATGAGCTCGGCGGCGCGAATGTGCGCCGCGAGGCTCGGCGCCTCTGTCCCGGTGTCCACGCGGGCCTCGACCTCCAAGTCGAGGACCATGGAGACAAACGACGACGGGAGCTGCCAATGCAGCACCCAATCCGTCGGCAGCGAGCGGCTCTCGTGCGCGTCGAGTCGCCGGATCCAGCTCGGGAGATCGTGCAGGAGGCCTGCGAGGTAGGCGACCTCGGGGTCGATGTCGCCCGTGCGCGCGGCGAACTCGCGCGCCGCGTGGGCCGTCGCCACCGCGTGCATCCAGAGCTCCATCAGGCCGGCTTCATCTGCGACGTGAACAGAATCGCAGGCGAAGATGCGCGCCGCGTGCTGCGGTCCGAGCCGACGCACCAGCTGGCGCACGCTAAGCATCTCGTCGGACTCGCGGCAGGCCGGCGGCTGCGCGGCGCGCAGCGCGCGCACCGCGGCGAGCGGGTCGAGCTCGAGCATGGCCACGAGCTCGTCTTCGAGCTGAGGCTGGACCGTCCCTGCTCGCTCCAGCCTGCGACGGAGCGCCGGGATCGCGAGGACCGAAGGCAGCTTGCGCAGCGGGTTGCGTGCGGATTGGAACGGCATCGGCATGGTGTGGGTAGGCCTCTCTCTCCTGTTCGGCACCGCACGGCCGCTCGCTCAAGCCGCGCCTCGATCTCCCCTTGGCGCGGACGCCAGTCGCGCAGCGGATATCTGTAAGAACCTGTCTTGAAGTAGTTTGAGGGTGTGAGCCTCGAGATCTGGGACGTATTCGTGACGTCGCGGCATTGTCTTCGCTAGGTCGGGTTAGGCATGCCCTGTTTCCCCTCGCAGATCGTCCCCCGCAGCCGCGCCGTCGCCGCGCGCGAGCGGATCCGCACGCGCTTGGTCGCTTTCCTCAGTCGACTGGATGGCGCTGGCGCGGCGCACCACTTTGTCACGGAGCGCTCCGACGACGCGCTCGCGACCCGGCTCATGGACGCGTTCCGGGTCACCCGTGACCCAGATGTGTTCGAAGGGCTCATCGAATGGGT
>JAYYEE010000042.1:0-12507 GCA_036160175.1 Planctomycetota bacterium | reverse complement strand
TCGAACGTCCGCACCCGACCACCCTCGACCCAGAGCACGCGGTCCGCGACCTCCTCGACGAGCTGGCGATCGTGCGTGATCAGCACCACCGTCCCGGGGAACTCCTTGAGGGCTTGCTCGAGCCCCTCGGTCCCCGCGACGTCCAGGTGGTTGGTGGGCTCGTCGAGGCACAAGAGGTCGAACTGCGCGCGCGTCATGCGCGCGAGCGCGAGGCGCTGCTTCTCGCCGCCTGAGAGGTCGGAGACCGGCTTCTCGACCTCGTCGCCGACGAACAAGAACATCGCGAGGTGGTCGCGCAGCGTGCCGTCGTCGATGGTGCGATCGAGCTCACGCAGCGCGTCGAGCACCGTGCCCGAGTGCGGCAAGTCGGTCTTCTCTTGGCTGAAGAACCCGATCCGAAGGTTGTGCGCGTGCTTGAGCGCGCCGCCTGCCGGCGCGCCGTCGCGCGCGAGCAGCCGGAGCAGCGTCGTCTTGCCGGCGCCGTTGCGCCCGAGGAGCGCGGTGACTTCGCCGAACCAGACGCGGAAGGCGCCGCCTTCGATCAGCTGCTTGTCGCCTGCGCGCACGCGCAGCGCTTCGGCCTCGATCGCGGCCTGCCCCTGCTGGCCGCGGGTGGTCTGGCCGAACGTTAGCTTCATCTGCGCGCGCTTGCCTTTGGGCTTGCCGATCAGCTGCAGCCGCTGCAGCCGCTTGAGCCGTCCCTTGGCCTGGGCTGTCTTCTGGCCAGCGATGTTGCGCCGGATGAAGTCCATCTCCTTGGCGACGAACTCGGCCTGGTTCTTGAACTGCCGCTGCTGCGCCAGCAGCGCTTGGTCGCGCTGTTTTCGATACGCGGAGAAGTTGCCCTTGTAGCGGGTCGCGACGCCGTCGCTGACCTCGGCGATCGCGTCGGCCACGCCGTCGAGGAAGCGTCGGTCGTGGCTGACGACGACGACCGCGCCGGGGTAGCGGCGCACGAAGTCCTCCACGAACTCGATCCCCTGCAGGTCGAGGTGGTTGGTCGGCTCATCGAGGATCAGCAGGTCTGCCGGCGTCGTCATCAGGACCGCGAGCTGCACGCGTGACTTCTCGCCGCCGCTCAGCACGGCGACGTCTTTCTGCAGGTCGCCGTCTGGGAACCCGATGCCGCTGAGCACCTTCTCGACCTGGTGCTTGCGGTCGTAGCCGCCGCCCGCCTCGAACGAGGCTTGCAGCTCGCCGTAGGCGGCCAAGGCGTCGTCGTCGCCCGCCGCCATCTTCGCCTCGAGCTCGCGCATCTGCGCCTCGAGCGCGGCGTGCTCGCCGGTGCCGTGCTGCACGAGCTGCTCGATGGTCGTGCCCTGCGGCATGGCTGGCATCTGCGCGCCGTACGCGATCCGGAGCTGGCGCCGACAGTTTCGCCCGCCCGAGTCGGCGTCGTCGACGCCGGCCAGGATCCGGATCATGGTCGTCTTGCCGGCGCCGTTGTCGCCGACGACGCCGATGCGGTCGCCTTCGTCGACGCGCAGCGACAGCCCGTCGAGCACGGGGAAGTCGCCGAAGCGTCGCGTGATCTTCTCGAGGCTGACCAGAGTCATCGGGCCGAACAGGATAGCGAACCTCGCCCGGAAGTCTCTCAGGGCGACGAGCGCTGGCGTGCGCGATCGCCAGGCAGGATCATGCGTCGATGCTCAAGTCACGTTGGACGGCGCCCCTGCTCGCGCTCTGGTTCTCGGCCGCGCTCCCCTGCCAAGACGCCTCGGCGCCGGGGTCTGCTTACGCTGGCCCTTGGGAGCGGGATCACGAACGCACCCTCGGCGGGGCGCGGCTCCAATACCGATCCGTCGTCGACTGCGTCCCGCTGCGGGCCGGCGGCGACGAGGTGGTCGCGGAGCTGTTCCACACGGCCTACTTCGTCGTGGATGACGAGGGCGAAGCCGACCCGTCGCGACCGCTGATCTTCGCCTACAACGGCGGCCCCGGCTCGGCCAGCTACTGGCTGCACATCGGCGTCATGGGTCCGCGGCGGGTCGTGACCCCCGAGGTCGGGCCGCAGGGCGCGCCGCCGTATGCGCTCGAGGACAACCCGGCCAGCCTCCTCGACGTGGCGGACATCGTGATGGTTGATCCGGTCGGGACCGGACTCAGCCGCGCGGTGGGGGACGGCAAGGGAGAGGACTTTTGGGGCGTCGACGAGGACGCGCGCTCGCTCGCGGAGTTCGTGCGCCGCTTCTTAAGCCGCCATGGCCGCTGGAACTCGCCGCGCTATCTGCTCGGCGAAAGCTACGGCACGACGCGCTCGGCCGTGCTCGCGCGGCAGCTGCAGCGCAGCAACTTGGACCTGAACGGCATCGTCCTCGTCTCGGCCGTGTTGGACTTCCGGACGATCCAGTTCGCGCAGGGCGACGTCATCCCGTTCGTGGTCAACGTCCCGTCCTACGCGGTCACGTCGGCGTATCACGGCGCGCTGCCTGGCGGCGCGCCGGCCGACCTGGGCGCGTTCATGAAAGAGGTCGAGGGGTGGGCGATCACCGACTACGCGACCGCGGTGCTCGCGGGCAGCGCCGTCGACGCGGGGCAGCGCCGTCGCGTCTTGGAGCAGATGCACCGCTACACGGGCTTGTCGGTCTCGTATCTCGACCAGAGCAACCTGCGCGTCACGGCGTCGCAGTACGAGCAGCAGATCCTCAAGGAGCGCGGCCTCGTCGTGGGGCGCCTGGACGCGCGCTTCACGGGTCCTTCGGGCGACGTCCGCGCGGAGCGGCCTTCGCATGACCCGCAGTCGACCGCGATCAGCAGCGCCTATACGTCGGCGTTCAACCACTACCTGCGGGTGGAGCTCGGCTACGACGGCGAACGTGAGTACGTGCCGAGCGGCCGCGCGCGCCCCTGGAGCTGGCGCCGCGGCGACGGCGGCTTCGGCGGCGGGGCGGTCAACGTCGCGCCAGATCTTGCGCGCGCGTTGCGGCACAACCCGAAGCTCGAGGTCTTGCTGGTGAACGGCATCTACGACCTCGCGACGCCATACTTCGCCGCGGTCTGGAGCCTCGACAACCTCAACCTGCCAGCGGCGCTGCGCGACAACATCCAGCGCGCCGACTTCGCCGCGGGGCACATGATGTACGTCGAGCAGCGGTTACTGACGCAGTGGCGCGACACCTTGTCGGCGTTCGTTCGTCGCACCAGCGGTCGCTGAGGCGGCCGGCCCAGCCGCGCGCGCGTTGCGCGGGCGCAGTGCGCGGCTACGTTGGAGGCGCCGCCGCGCGGCCGGCTACATGATCCGGTACTCGATCGCGTAGCGCGCGCTCTTGCGCACGTATTCGACGAGCAAGCGGGTCGGACGCGGCCGACCCGCGAGCTTCTTGACGACGGCGAGGAGGGCGGCGCCGCTGTCGACCGTGACGCCGTTGACCGACGTGATCACGGCCCCGGCAGGGATCGCCAGCGGCGCGAGCGGCTCGGGGACGCGCGCGATCCGGTAGCCGGCGTACCACTTGCCGTCCTCGCCTTGGCCGCGGAACGGGTCGCCGATGCTGTCGTTCTCTAGGGCCGCGATCGCCGCGTCGACGATCGCGTCGCGCTCTCGGCTCGGATAGAGCTGGATGATCGCGTCGTTCAAGTTGCGGATCGGGGGGAACAGTCGCTTGCTGGCGCGGTCGGCCCACGCGCGCAGCGCGGCGGCGTCCTCGGGCGGCGCCGGCAGGTCCTCGGGGCCGATCAGCTGCAGCATCGCGACGGCCTCGGCGCGCACGGCCGCGTCGTCGCTGGTCAGGAGCGCCTTGACGCGCGGCAGCGCTGGCTCGAGCCAGAGGCTGGCGAGGTCGATCCGGATGCGGAACACCTCCTTCAAGAACCACAGCGCCTGCGCTTGGTCGATCGCGTCCTCGACGTCCAGCAGCTGGAAGAAGGGCGTCAATCGGAGGCCGTGAAGGTGATCCTCGTCGCGCGGTGCGCGCTGGATCCCGCGCGCCTTGGCCTCTGGCGAGCCCGGCTTGGGCATGTTCGCCATGACGACGGCGCGCTCCTCTTCGCTGAGGTCGCCAAAGCGCGTCCCCAGATGCGCGCGAAGGAACTCGACCGCCTTCGGCATCGCCTGCTCACGGATGTCGCGGACCGGCTCGCCTGGGATGTGCGAGATCAGCTCCATCACGTAGCCGATGTTGTCGCAGTAGAACCCCGCGAAGAACGCGACCGCGCGTTGGTCAACGTTGCGGTGCAGGCGCATCATCTGCGCCAACATGCCAGCGTCGATGCCGATGGCCTGGGCGCGGTCATACGCCTGCTGCCACGCGTCGTTGGCGACGACTTGCCGCCCCTTCTCGTTGAACGAAGCGAGCTCCGGAGACCGGGCGGCGATGCTCTGCATGATGCGCAGGTTCCGAAACAGCGCATCAGGCGGCGCCGTCACGTCGGTGGGGCTGCGAAAGGGCGACAAGATGTCGCGCTCAGGGTAGCCGCAGCCGACGGGGTCTTGCGCGACCACGCGCGCGCCGGCGACGACCGCGGCGCAGAGGAGTAAGGGGAAGGCGACGTTCATGAGGACGCCGACGACTAGTCGGCTGATCAGGAATCGTAACGGACGGCGCTCAGCCGCGGACCCAGAGGAAGCCCACTTGGAGGAGACCGATGATGACGCCGAGAACTCCACCGAGCACGACGATGGCGCGCAGCTCGCGGCTGGCGACTTCTAGCACGAGCCGCTCGAGCTTGAGGATCTCGAAGGCGGCGACCTTCTCTTCGACGAGCTTGGGCACGTCGAGGCCCTTGCTCAGCCCCTTCTCGACCTCGTCGAGGACCGACTCGCGGTGCTCCATGATGCTGTCGGTGATCGACTGCTTGATGTCGGCGATGCGCTCCTCCGTCAGGAAGCCGCCGATCAGCGGGAGGCTGCGGAGCTCTTGGATCTTCGGCGCGAGTCCGCGGTCGAGGACCTTGCCTAGGATGCCGCCGAAGTCGAGCTTGTTGAGGCTCTTGACGACGTCCTTGTGCTCGACGAGGTGTTCGCCGACGACGCGGCCGATGGCCTTGGCGAGGTCGGCCTGGCGTCGCGCCATCAGCCCGTGCAGCTTGAAGAACAGCAGGCGTCGCGGCTTGACCGGCCGGAAGATCATCGTCACGGCGAGCCAGTTGGTCGTCAGCCCGATCAGCCCGCCGATGGCGGGGATCGCGATCCAGGTCCAGAGGTCGGGGGCGGTCGGCATAGGGGGGCGGGAAGTATGAACACCGCGCCCGGTTGGCTCAACGCCGCCGCAGCGGGCGGGGCCGATTCCTGCGTGGCGGGGTCGATGCACGGCACCCAGATGGGGACGCCGACGAGCCAGCGCTGTGTGGTCCGAGTCGATGAGCAGGGGCACGCGCAGAGCTGCAAGGGTCACGTGATGTTCGGCGCCGGCGAGCCCTCCTTGAGCTTCTCGGCGAACTACGCGCGCAAGTAGCCGATCGCGCTCTTCGTGTGCCAGGCAGGGTCTGCCCCTGCTAGCATCCCTGCGATGCTGTCCTTCGAGCAGATGATCCAGGCGGTCGACTCGCACACCGCGGGCGAGCCGACGCGCGTCGTGACTGGGGGCCTGCCGCAGATCGCCGGCGCGACCATGGCCGAGAAGCGCGACGCGCTGCAGCGCGACCATGACCACATCCGCCGCGCCCTGGTGCTGGAGCCGCGCGGCCACGACGCGGTGATCGTCGCGTATTTGCTGCCGCCGACCCGCGACGACGCGGACCTCGGCGTCGTGTTCGTCAACGACGCAGGCTACCTAGGCATGTGCGGCCACGGCTCGATCGGGCTCGCGACGACGGCTGTCGCGATGGGGATGGTCAAGGCCGTCGAGCCCTTCACGACGATCAAGCTCGACACGACGGTAGGGCTCGTCGAGTGCAAGGTCCGCGTCGAAGGCGGCAAGCCCAAGAGCGTGACGATCACCAACGTGCCGTCGTTCCTCTACCGCCAGCGCGCGGTGGTGCCGGTCTGCGGCTTCGGGAAGGTCGCGGTGGACATCGCGTACGGCGGCAACTGGTTCGGCTTCGTCGAGGCCGACCAGCTTGGCCTGACCGTGGAGAAGGCACACCTGCCGGTGTTGATGCAGGCGGCGACCGCGATCCGGGAGGCGCTGGTGCGCGAGGGGGTGCGCTGCGTGCACCCGGAGATCGGCACCGAGGACATCGTCGACCACATCAAGCTGTTCGCGCCGCTAGAGGGCGCGCGGCCCGGCGCACGCTCGCTGACGCTGTGCCCGGGGACCGCCTACGACCGCTCGCCGTGCGGGACCGGCACGTCGGCCAAGCTCGCGGTCGTCCACGCCAAGGGCGAGCTCGGCGTCGATGAGTGGTTCGACAGCGACAGCGTGCTCGGCACGCGCTTCGAAGCGCGCGTGATCGGCACGACCAAGGTCGGCGAGTTCGACGCGGTGATCCCTGAGATCACCGGCTCGGCGTGGATCACCAGCTTCGCAACCCACGTGATCGATCCGGATGATCCGTGCCGCTACGGGATCTGAGCGGCGCGGCGGCCGCTAGTTCGCGAGGTTCTCGTAGAGCCAAGTGAACGACACGCGCTGGGCGCGCGGCCGCAGCTTGTCGAGTTCGGCCCGCATCGGCGCCATCTCGGACGTCAGCTCGCTGAGCCGCGGCCGGAGCTTTTCGTAGGCCTCCGAGAACGCCTTCATCGCGGCCTCGCCTTCGAGGCCTTCGCGCGCCTCGGCGGCTTCGGCGGAGAGCGCCGAGTACTCCGCCTGCAGCTCCTTGAGCTTCGCTGCGAGCGCGTCAGCGCGGGCGACGGCCGCGTCGTCTAGCTCTGGCGCTGTGGGCGTCCACATCGAGTAGCCGCCGACGATCAGGTCGAGGTCGCCGTCTCCGTCGATGTCGACCGGGTCGGGGTGCAAGCCGGCGTCGGGGCGCCGGGGCGCGCCCACGGCCCCCGTGGCGCGCGGCGCGACCAGGACGCTCATCGGGCCGAACGTGGACTCCCCCGAGCGGCTCTGGTTGAGGCAGACGGCGACGCCGCCGCCGGCGTCCTCGCCGTAGGGGTCGCCCATGCTGCTGAGCATGAGGTCGAGGGCGCCGTCGCGGTTCCAGTCGACGGCCCGGATGGTCGCGACGGTGCCGGGGACGTGCATCGGCGCGCCTTGGACCATCACGAACTCGTTCCGTGTCGCGAACTTCGGCGTCCGGTTCGAGCCCTCGTTGCGGCGCAGGTAGACGTAGCCGCCCGTGTGGTCGCCCAGCACGAGGTCGTAGTCACCGTCCCGGTCGTAGTCGAACGCGATCGCCGAGGTCAGGTGGCCATCTTCGGGGACACCGCCGTCGGGGTCGCACCGATCGGTGCGGTCCCACTTCTTCTCAGCAAAGTTCCACCAGGCGTTGAGCACGATGCGGTCGCCGTCCTTGTCGAGGATGCCGACGGGCTGGAGGTAGCCCTCGCGCTCGTTGTCCCAGTAGCTGACGTGCGGGGAGCCGTCATAGATGCCGCACACGATGTCGTCGTCGCCGTCGCCGTCGAAGTCCACGAACTGTGGACTCATGCCGATGCATCACCAGTTGCCGAAGTCGAGGATCCTTCCGTCGACGTCCTTGATCTTCTGCTCGGCGGCGAACGTGCCGTCCGGCCGCTGGGCGGCGACCGTGAGGTGGCCGCGCAGGTCGCCGATGACGACGTCGGGCCGGCCGTCGCGGACGAGGTCATACGAGACCGGCGACGGGTAGAGCCGCCCCTTGCCGGCGACCTTGTTGCCTGCGTGGAGCATCACGGGCGCGGCGAAGGTGCGCCCTTGCCCAGGAAGGGCGGCGAGCAAGGCTGCGGTGGAGGCGAGCGCGAGGAGCGAGCGTTGGATCTTCATGGTTCGAGCCGGTTGCGCCCCCCAGGATAGCACTGCGCGCTGCGGCAGGTATCGTGTCCGGACATGAGGTGGGCATTGGCGGCGACGTCTCTCCTGGCCGGGTGCATCAGCTTCCATCCGCGCGGCGCGGGGTGGCGCGAGGCCGGTGGCGATGCGCCGCCGCCGCCGCCGGCGCCGTCTGGAGAGCTCGCGAGGTCGCCTTCTCCGTGGCAGACGATCGGACGCAGCGGGGAGGGTCGGCCGCTGCGCATACGCCGGATCGGCACGGGCCCGCGCCGGGTGATCTGGATCGGGGGCATCCACGGCAACGAGCGCGAGGGCGGCGTCTCCACGGAACAGCTGCCTGCGGCGCTCGCCGCGCTGCCTGGCGCGCTCGAGGCGGTGACGTTGACGATCCTAGAAGACGTCAATCCAGACGGCACCGCCGCGGGGACCCGCGGCAACGCCGCTGGCGTCGACCTCAACCGCAACTACCCGGCGACCAACTTTCTGCCAGGCGCGACCTACGGCCAACGCCCGCTCGACCAGCCAGAGGCCAAGGCGCTGCACGACCTCGTCCGCGCCGAGCGGCCGCACCTCGTGATCGTCGCCCACAGCTGGCGGGGCGATCACTTCATCAACTTCGACGGTCCGGCGGCTCCGCACGCCGAGCTGTTCTCGCGCCGCTCTGGCTACCGGGTGAAGCCCTCGGACAAGATCCACCCGACCCCTGGGTCGCTGGGCTCGTGGATCGGGCGCAAGCTGCAGATCCCGATCCTGACGCTGGAGCACGAGCGAGGCGCGGACCCTTGGGCGTGCTGGATCGATACGCGGGCAGCGATCCTGTCCGTGATCGTCTCTGCCTAGCCGCCGCGCGTGTGCATCTCGAGGTGCGGGTTGGCGCGCATGTCCGCGGCGTCTGCGAGCGCGCCCCGGTCGACGACGCCGGCGCGGACCTCAGCGCCGCGGTCCGACCGGCTGGACCAGACGCGGCGCAGCGCAGCGCGCAGCTCTTCGTCGGTCGCGCCAGCGCGCAGCAGCGCCCGAAGGTCGTGCCCGTCCGTCGCGTAGAGGCAGGTGAACCAGACCCCGTCTGCGGTCAGCCGCGCGCGGTCGCAACTGGAGCAGAACGGGCTCGTGACCGAGCTGATCACGCCGAACGTCGTCCCGTCAGGCAGCGTGAAGCGCTCCGCGGGCGCGCTGCTCTGGCGCGGCATGGGGGTCACCTCGCCGAAGCGCTCAGCGAGGATCTCTAGGATGCGAGCGCGCGAGACCACCCGGTCCATGCGCCACCTCGTGGCGCCGCCGACGTCCATGTACTCGATGAAGCGCACCTCGGCGTCGACGGACTTGGCGTAGTCGACGAGCTGGGGGAGCTCGGTGTCGTTGACGCCGGCGATCGCGACGGTGTCGATCTTGGTCCCGGTGAAGCCCGCGGCGCGCGCGGCCTCGACGCCGCGGAGCACGCGGCTCAGGTCGTCGCGGCGGGAGAGCATCTCGAACGTCTTCGGGTCGAGGGAGTCGAGGCTGATCGTGAGCCGGTGGAGGCCCGCCTCTTTAAGGGCGGCGGCGTGCTTGTCGAGCAAGACGCCGTTGGTCGTCATCGCGAGGTCTTGGAGCGGTCGCTCGGCGAGCATCTTGATGAGCTTGGTCAGCTCCTGTCGCAGCAGCGGTTCTCCGCCGGTGATGCGGACCTTGTCGACGCCTGCCTCGACGAAGCGATCCACGAGCCGCATCGTCTCTTCGAACGTCAGCACGTCGGACTTCGGCAGCCACGTGTATTCCTCCTCCGGCATGCAGTAGCTGCACCGCAGGTTGCACCGATCCGTGACGGAGAGGCGCAGGTTGCGCAGCGGGCGGCCGAGGAGATCAGGCGGGGCGGACATCGAAGGCCGGGCGAGGATAGCAGCGCGCTCGAGTTTGTGAACGCCGTCCGTCTCGCCGCGGGTCACTCCGGGAGGCGCTCGGCGAGCTCGCGCAGCGCCTTCAGGCGGCGCTTTGAGGCTGGCGCGCTGGATTGTGGGTCGATCGGCGGCGCCTCGAGCTCAAGGATCTGCTGCAGGGCTGCCGCGACCGCGTGGCGCGTGCCGACGGCGGTCCGCTTGTCGGCGAGCAGCTCGAGCAGGACTACCGCGACCGGACGCCGCGGTTTGCGGACCAGCGCGTTCCACAGGGGCCGCGGCATCGGCTGCTGCCGCAGCGCCGCGGCGAGCTCGGGGCCCGCTCTGCGGACCAGGAGCAGCGACGCGGTGTCGACCCGGTCACGCAGGGTCGTCACGTGGCTCATGACCTCCTCGATGTCTCGATCGAATTCCTTGCCGAAGGCCAAGGTCAAAACGCGCCGCATGATCTGCCGTTGGTTGCTGATCGGCTCACAGACGCCGCGGCCGTTCCTGGCGATGCGCCGAAACTGCCTGTGCGTGTCCTCCCCGGCGCGGTCGGGGCTGGTGATCAACGTGTGCACGAAAGAGCGCCGGTCTTCTGTGAACCTCCTGACGTCCTGCAGCAGCTCGCGGATCTCGCCTGGGTGCGTCGGGGCGTCACCCGCGAGCACGATCACGCGCCGCGCCGTCGGTCGCCAAGTCTGCCCCATCGCCGTCACCAGACCCGCCCGCACGGCTTCTGGGCGATCACCGCCGCCGCCTGCCCTCACGAACTGCACGAAGTTGCTCGCGCGCCAGTGGTCTAGCTCGAGCGGGACGCTGCGCACGAGGTAATCCTCACCGCTGCCGTGGTCCCGATAGGTGACCAGGCCGACGCGCGCGTCGGGGACGAGCGCGCGCAGGACGTCGCACATCTCGACGATAGTCGCCTTCGTCTCCTGGATGGTGCGGGTCATCGAGCCGGTGCTGTCAAACACGAAGACGATCTCCAGCCCCGTCTCCTGGAGCTCCTCGACCTGCTTGCGGAAGCCTCCCGAGCCGAGCCCGCCGTCATCGATCATCGCGCCGGTTGTGCCGCGGCGCGGCGGTCGCTTCTTGGTCGTGAGCGTCGGGTTCTCGGCGGGCTGCGCCGGCTCGGGCGTCGGGCCCTCGGCGACGACTGGGAACTCCTCCTGTGCGAGGGGGTCGGGGTCCTCGATGAAGTCGTCTGCGGCAGCCTCCACAGCGACCTCGGGCGGCGCGGGCGGGCCTTCCCCCATCGGCGCGCGCGACGAAACGTCAAGGTGGATCGTCGCCACGCTGGTCCCGGACGAGGCGCGGATCGGCGCGTAGATCGCGATCAGGAGGATCAGCAGCGCGTGCACGAGCAGCGAGAGCGCCAGCCAGGGCGCGTCGCGCATGCCCGCTGCGACGGCTTCGCTGAACGTGCGCTCTTGGTGGCGCAGCGCGGCAGCTGCCGCGCGGACCTTCCGGACGCGCCGCTGCGTGGCTGCTGCGCGCATCGCGGGCAGCGGGACGAAGGCGGCCGTGCCGTCGTCGATCTGAACGACCAGCACTTCGCCGGCGATCGCGACCCGGTCGCCGGCCGCCAGCGCTGCCGTGGTCACGCGCTCCTCGTTCACGAGCACGCCGTCGTCTGCCCCGAGGTCTTCGATCGACGCGCCGTCGTCGGTGATGGTCACGCGCGCATGATGCGTGGCCGCGCCCGCGACGTGCAGGTCGCATGCGTCGGCGCTGCCGAGCAAGTACGCGCGGCCAGGCTCGAGCGCATGGCTCTGATCGCCGCATCGCAGGGCCAGCAGCTTGGGACCTCGTTCCACAGGATCCGTTTTATCGTGCGACCGACCTGCGTGTCGCGGTTGCGTCTAGACCTGTCGCCTGGGACCATCGTGGCCACATGAGCCTGCGCATTATCGGTGGCGAATACGGGGGGCGAAACCTCAAGACCGTAAGGGGCATGGGCACGCGCCCGCTGTTAGGGCAGGTCCGCGAGGCGCTCTTCAACATCCTCGGAGAGCAGGTCGAGGGCGCGTTCGTCTGGGACCTCTTCGCCGGCACCGGGGCTTCGGGGATGGAGGCGCTGTCGCGCGGCGCGGAGCGTGTCCTCTTCGTGGAGAAGAACGGCAAGGCGATCGACATCCTGCGCGGCAACCTGAGCTCGCTCGGCGAAGACGCAGAGGAGCGCGGCGTGGTGGTGCGCGCCGACGCCTGGGACCCGCCGGTCATGCATCGCCCGCTGTTCGGCGCGGCGCGCGAGGACGCAGCCGACGACGCTCCCAGCGACGCTGAGGTGGCGCCAGACCTGATCTTCCTCGACCCGCCGTATGCGATGGTGGCGGAAGACCCCGTCAAGTCGATGGCGCGGGCGCGGCGGCTGCTGGATCGGGTCGCGGACGGCGGCTGCGTGATGTTCCACTTCGAGAGCGGCGCGCTTGACGAAGACGACTTCGACGAAGACCTCGACGTCGACCTCCGGATCTGGGGCTCTAGCGTCATCGCGATGCTCTGGCGACAAGGGCAGGCGCCCGCGGCCGTCAAGAAGCGCCAGGCCAAGGAACAAGCCAAGAACGCCGAGGCCTGAGGGGCGCCGCGGGCCGCCGTGTCGCGCTATTGGGCGCGTGGTCGGCGGCGGTGTCGGCGCCTTAGACAGCGAGACGACTCGGCGCCGCCGCGCCGGGCGTGGGCTCGCCCCGCCCGTGCCACGGGGGCCTCTCGCCTGGGCGGCTGCCGGCTTCACGGCGTCGGCGCGGTTGCTGATGGAGACCGCGGCCCCCCTTTGGTGTAGGGGAGGGGGGGGCAGGGGCGGTAGAGCCCGGGCGCGGGGGCCGCCCGGGGGGCACCGCCAAACCCCGACC
>JAYYEE010000041.1:0-6503 GCA_036160175.1 Planctomycetota bacterium | reverse complement strand
GCCGCCGCGCGCCTTCCGGCCGCCGTACTGCGGCGCCGACAAGCGCGCCCGCTGGTCCGCCAACGACCTCGACGAGACCTGCCTCCACCGGCTCCCGCGCGTGGCCGGGACGCCGAGCACCGGCGAGCTGCTTACGCAGCTTGAGCACACGTGGCTCGACCACCTCTCCGGCCTACCCGGACGCTACCTGCACCCGCGAGAGAACATGCCAGACTACGGGCGCGACATCGCCGACGTCGTCGGCGCCGCCGCGCTCGCGTTGAACCTCGACCTGCCCATCGACGAGAAGCGCGCGCTGCTCGTCGTGCTCGTGCAGCTCGGCATCGACGTCTACGGGATCGTGAAGCACGGGGGCCGCTTCCGCGCCGACGGCGCCGCGGGGAGCGGCCGCAAGCTGCCGATGATGCTGGCGGGCCAGCTGCTGCGGGATCGCGACATCCTTGAGACCGCAGCGCGCGCCAGCTCGGCCTTCGGCGAGGACGCCCAGACATTCTTCGTCACCGAGACTTCGCCAGGCGTCATCAACGGCGGACACGGCGGCTATGTCGACGCCGACGTCGGGCTCCCGGAGTGGGGCAACCGACACGCAGACGACCCGAGCAGCGACCGCAAAGGCTGGAGCGCTGACCCCTACCGGCGCTGCTGCACGGCCAATTCGTGGGTCGGCTTCGTGCTCGCGGCCCGGATCATGGGGCTCCGCGAAGCGTGGGGGCACCCCGCGCTATTCGAATACGTCGACCGCTACATGCAGATCGAGCGCCCCGGACACTGGATGCGCAGCTGGAACCCGTTCGCCGAGCGCATGTGGGAGCGCTACCGGGCGGATTTCTGAGCTTCGGGCGTCCGTCCGCCCCCCACAGAGTCCCACGCGCGCAAACGCGTGCTGGCAACGGCGTCCAGCGTTCGCCATCCTCGCGTCGTCCCTGCGCATCGGTGACCGAACCTGTACGGCTCCGCTACGCGCAGGTCCGCGGCGCCGCCGGCCGCCGCGGGCCCACTCACCGCAAGCCAACCGCCTACGATGACGCCACCCGAGATCCCTCAGCGCGCCCCCTACGTCATGGACTGCCAACCTGGCAAATACGCTTGGTGCTCGTGCGGGAAGAGCGCCAACCAGCCGTTCTGTGACGGCGCGCACGCTGGCACGGGCATGACGCCCGTCATCGAAGAGATCACGGAGGCCCGCAAGGTCGCGTGGTGCGGCTGCAAGCACAGCGGAAAGGGCGCGTTCTGCGACGGCGGGCACGCCAAGCTGCCCGAATAGCTGCGCGCACTGCACAGAGTGCACGTCGCGGCGCCACCTAATGCATGACGTCCCGCATGCTGCTCTTGTTTGCCTGCTTGATCGGCGCCGCGCTGCGCGCGCAGAGCTGCCCGAACTTCGGCTCGCAGCTCGTCCCCGCGAGCTGGACCGCCGCGCCCGTCTCGCTCGTTTGCCCCGGCAGCGGCACCTGGCCTGCGTGGCTGCTGTTCACGCCCCGCCATCGCGCGCCGACCCCGCACGCGGGGTTCCGGCCGGGCGCGGCGCGTCAGCGGCCGGCGCTGCTGCTCCGCTACGCCTGCACCGGCTTCCTCTTCGCGCCTGTTGCACTGGTGCGCGTACGCACGATGGGCTACGTGGTGGACATGCCCGAGGAGTCCTGCAGGTGAGCCGTGACAGGCGCCGGCTCTTGCGACGTCGACGATGACGGCCCGCCTCGCGCGAGCTGCGCGTCGAGCTCCTTGGTGCGCTCGTGCGGGGAGCCCGTGAAGCGCGCGACGAGCCCATAGGTTCCCGGCACGACGAGCAGCGTCGTGAGGGTGGCGATCGTCACGCCGTATAGCACCACCAAGCCGATCGCCGCGCGGCCCTCGGCCCCGGCACCGCTCGCCAACACCAGCGGCAACGCGCCGAGCGAAGTAGACAACCCCGTCATCAGAATCGGGCGGAGGCGGAGCACGCTCGCGTCGAGGACGGCGTCACGCCAATGACGCCCCTGGTCGCGCAGCTGGTTGGCGAACTCCACGATCAAGATGCCGTTCTTCGCCGCCAACCCGATCAGGATCACCATCCCGATCTGGCTGTAGATGTTGATCGTCCCGCCCCCGAGCTTGAGGCCGAGCAGCCCCCCGAAGACCGCGAGCGGCACCGTGAGCAAGATCACCACGGGCTGCACGAATGACTCGAACTGCGCGGCGAGCACCAGGTAGACGAGCAAGAGAGAGATCAAGAACGTCAGCAGCAGCGCGTCCGATGACTCCACGAATTCTCGGCTCTGCCCTCCGTAGGCGATCCCTGGCTGGTTGCCGAGCTGCTCGGCCACGACGCCCCGCAAGAACGTGAGCGCCTCGCCCAGCGTGTAGTCCTCGGCTAGGTTGGCGTCGATCGAGATAGACCGCAGGCGGTCATAGCGGTTGCGCGTCGCCGAGTCGGCGAACTCGCGGATCGAGACGACGTTGGCCAGCGGGACGAGCTCACCAGACGTCTGCGAGCGTACATAGATCTGCTCCAGGTCCGAAGGCGACCGCTTGTCTCGATCCTCTGCTTCGAGGATCACGTCGTACTCTTCCCCGCGGTCGACGAATGTCGTCACGCGGCGGTAGCCCATCATGGTCTCCAGCGTGCGCCCCACCTCCGACGACGAGACGCCGAGGTCGGCTGCGCGGTCTTCGTCTACCACCACCTCGATCTGCGGCTTGGTCTCTTCGTAGTTGCTGTTGACCGCGACCAAGCCAGGGTTCTTGCGGGCCTCGGCGACGACCACGTCCCGCCACGCCGCTAACTCCTCGTAGGTAGAGCCCGTCAGCACGAACTGGACCGGCTGCCCTGAGCGCCGCAGCAAGCCCGACTCCGCGATCGTGAACGCCCGGTACCCGGGGATCGCGCCTAGCTGCTGGTCGACGTCGGCCATGACCTGCTTAGTCGTCCGCTCACGATCCCCCCACAGCTTGAGCAGCACCGTCCCGAACGCCGAGTTGACGCTGCCCGATGACGTCCACGAACCGGGGACACGCATCAACACGCGCTGGGCCTCGCCGGACTCGATCAGCGACAGCATGACCTCTTCGCCCTGACCTCCAGCACGCACCGCGTGCGCGAAGGAGGCCCCTTCAGGCCCCTTCATGCTGATGCGGAACGACCCGCGGTCCTCTTGCGGCGCATACTCTTGCGGCAATCCGCGGTAGAGCCCGCCGATCGACAGCGCGAGGCCACCGGCGATCGCCATCGCCGCAAGCGGCTGCGCCACGAGCCCCTCTAGCAGCCAGCGATACGCGCGCTGCACGGGCACGAACAGCCAATCGACGAACCGCATCATCGGCGCGGGCTTGCCCCCGCGGAGCATCCACGAGCACATCACGGGCGTCAGCGTCAAGGCGACCAGCGTCGAGAGCACCACCGCGCCGGCGAGCGCCAGCGCGAACTCCGTGAACAGCCGCCCCGTGTTACCCTCAACGAACGTGACCGGCACCAACACGGCGACGAGCACGACGGTCGTCGCGATCACCGCAAACCCAACCTGTCGCGTGCCGAGGAACGCGGCCCGCAGCGGGGGCTCACCACCGCGGATCCGTCGCGAGATGTTCTCGAGCACGACGATGGCGTCGTCGACGACGAGGCCGATCGCGAGCACGAGGCCGAGCAAGGTCAGCAAGTTGACCGAGAACCCCAGCAGATCGAGCACGAAGAACGTCCCGACCAGCGAGACGGGGACGGTCAGCGCCGGGATCATCGTGGCGAGGCCGCTGCCCAGGAAGAGGAAGATGACGCCGATGACGACCAGCGCCGTGATGAACAGCGTGCGGTAGACCTCGTCGATCGCCGCGCGGATGTAGACCGACGAGTCGCTCGACGGGTAGAGCTGGATGTCGGCCGGCAGCGCGCGGTTGACCTCGGCCATGCGCGCGCGCACCCCGTCGACGACGGCTACGACGTTGGCCTTGGCCTGCGCGACGATGCCGATCCCGACCATGTCTTCGCCGTTGCGCCGGAAGACCGTGCGATCGTCGCTGGCGCCGACCTCGATCCTCGCGACGTCGGCGAGCCGCAGCAGGTGCCCGCGCGCGCTGCGCCGGATCGTCATGCGGCCAAACTCCTCGGCGGTCTGGTAGCGACGCGCGACGCGCACCGTGAACTCCCGCTTGACCGACTCTACGCGGCCCGCAGGCAGCTCGACGTTCTCGCGACGCAGGGCAGCCTCGACGTCGCCCGCGGTCACGCCGGTCGACGCCATCGCCTCGCGGTCCAGCCAGACGCGCATCGCGTAGCGGCTGCCGCCGCCGTAGCGCACCTGCGCGACGCCTTCGACGTTGGAGAACTGATCGGCGATGTAGCGGTCGATGTAGTCCGTCAGCTCGAGCGAGTCGCGGACCGGGGACGCGAGGTTCATCCAAAAGATCGTGTCAGACCCTGACTGCGCCTTGGCCACCTCCGGCGGATCGACCTCCTCGGGGAGGCGGTCCAGCACGCGGCCGACGCGGTCGCGGACGTCGTTGGCGGCCGCGTCCAAGTCTCTGCCGAGCACGAACTCGACGTCGATCGAGGAGCGGCCGTCCGACGTGCTCGAGGAGATCGTGCGGATGCCGTCGATGCCGCTGATCTCGTTCTCGATCAGCTGCGTCACTCGGGTCTCCACGACCGACGCCGCCGCGCCTGGATAGGCCGTGCTGATGCTGACCCGGGGCGAGTCGATGTCAGGCAGCTCGCGCATCGCGAGCCGCGTCATCCCGACGACGCCAAGCGTCAACACGACGAGGCTCAGCACCAACGAGAGCACCGGACGCCGGACCGCCAGATCCGACAAGATCACTGCGCTTCTCCGGACCGCACCTCGACGACGTGAACCTTGCTACCGTCGCGAACACGGACGATCCCCTCGACCACGACCCGCTGCCCTTCGTCGAGGCCGCTGAGCACCTCGACGCGACCGACTTGTCGGCGACCGACCGTGATCGCCACCTCCGACGCGACGTCGTCGTCCCCGACCACGTAGACAAAGTGCGCGTCACCGCGCTGCAGCAGGGCCTCCTCGGGGACTTGGCGCGACGGCGCCTCCCCGCGGTCGATCTCTACCTTGATCAGCATGCCCGGACGCAGCCGGAGGGACGGGTTGGCGACCACCGCGCGCACGGTCGCCGAGCGCGTGCGCTGGTCCAAGCGAGTGTCGATCGCTGTCACCTTCCCCGTGAACTCCTCTCCGCTCCAGGCGTCGCTGCGCGCCGAGATCGGCTGGCCGATCCGCACCGCGGACAGCCACGTCTCTGGGATCGTGAAGTCGACCTTCACGACCGAGAGGTCGTCGAGCGTGGTGATGACCGTCGATGACTGCAGCAACGATCCGACGCTGACCCGTCGCAGCCCGAGCACGCCCGCGAACGGCGCCCGGACGACGTGGTCCCTGATGGCGACCTCCAAGGTCTGCACGCGGGAGCGCGCCGCGTTGAGCTGGGCCTGCGCCGCCTGGACGTCACGGTCCGGGGCGATCCCCTTGCCGCTGAGCTCGAGCGCGCGCCGGTGCGCCGCTTCACGCTCCGTCAGCACGGCCTTCGCCTCGGCGAGCATGGATCGCTCTTCGGCGACCTGCAGCTCGACCAACACCTGCCCCGCCGCGACCTGCTCGCCGTCGTCGAAGTGCACGGCCTGCACTAGGTCGCTGCGGTTGGCCGTTAAGGCCACTGATTCATTGGCGACCGCCGTCCCGAGCGCCGTGAGCTTGTCCGAGAACGGCGCCTCGACGACCGGCGCCAAGATGACCGGGGTCGCCAGCGGCCGGCGCGGCGCCTCGTTCCCCTCGGCCGCGGCGTCGGCGTAAAAGCCGAACCAGATGCCCGCTGAGGTGGCGAGCAGCGCCAAGACATACGCGACGAAGGAACGCATCTAGGACGCAGAGACTACCCCACGTGATCGAGCCTGACCCGAAACAACCGGTCGCGTGGTTGTCCCGTCGGGTCAACTTCCCAGGGCCCCGGTATCGTCGCGCCATGCTCCCCACCTGCCTCGTGACCGGCGCCAGCAGCTTCGTCGCCCGCGCGCTCGTGCCGCGGCTAGCCCAGACGCACCGGCTGCGACTGCTCGTCCGTCCGGGGCAGCGCCTAGCGCACTTCGCGTCGATCCCTCACGAGCGCGTCGAAGGCCGCCTGGAGGACGAGGCGGCCCTCGCCGCCGGCCTCCGCGGCGTGGACGTCGTGGTCCACCTCGCGGCGATCGTCTCCTTCTGTCACGAAGACCGACGACGCATGTTCGAGGTCAACGACGAGGGCACGCAACGCCTGCTCCAGCTCGCGCTCGCCGCCGGCGTCCGGCGGGCGCTGCACGTCTCGACCATCTCGGCGGTCGGCTACACGGACGCGCCGCGCGAACTCGATGAGCGAGCGCCCTACAACTTCGGCCCGCTGCGTATCGGCTACAGCGACAGCAAGCGCGCCGCCGAGGAGCGGGCCCTCGAGGCCGGCCGCGACGGCCGCGAGGTGGGCCTCGTCAACCCACCGTCCCGGTACGGCGCCGGCGACCGCCGGGAAGGAGCCGA
>JAYYEE010000040.1:0-7037 GCA_036160175.1 Planctomycetota bacterium | reverse complement strand
CTGATCGGCGCGCACCCCAAGGAGGTGCTCTGGACCAGCGGCTCGACCGAGGCCAACAACCTCGCGATCAAGGGCGTCGCGCAGATGTACAAGCAGAAGGGCAACCACCTGATCACGGCGGTGACCGAGCACAAGGCGGTGCTCGACCCGATGAAATACCTTGAGACCCAAGGCTACGAGGTCACCTGGCTCGAGGTCGACGACCAGGGCCACGTCGACCTCAAGCAGCTCGAGGACGCCATCACCGACAAGACCATCCTGGTCTCGCTGATGGCCGCCAACAACGAGGTCGGCACGGCGCACCCGCTCAAGGAGATCGGCGAGATCTGCAAGGCGAAGGGCACCTTGTTCCACTCCGACGCCACCCAGGCGCCTGGCAAGCTGCCGCTCGACGTCGAGGCGCAGCACGTCGACCTGATGTCGCTGAGCGCGCACAAGATGTACGGGCCGAAGGGCGTTGGCTGCCTCTACGTGCGCCGCAAGAACCCGCGGGTGCGCCTGACGTCGCAGATGGACGGCGGCGGCCACGAGCGCGGCATGCGCTCCGGCACGCTCAACGTGACCGGCATCGTCGGCATGGGCGAGGCCGCGAGGATCTGCCGCGAAGAGATGGACGCCGCGGTGCCGAAGCTGATCGCGCTGCGCGACCGGCTGCAGGACCGGATCATGAAGGCGCTGCCCGACGCCGTCATCAACGGCGACCCGGAGCACCGCCTCCCCCACCTGACCAACATCTCGTTCCCGTACGTCGAGGGCGAGTCCCTGCTGATGGGCATCAAGGAGGTCGCCGTCTCGTCGGGCTCCGCGTGCACGTCGGCGAGCCTCGAGCCCAGCTACGTGCTGAAGAGCCTCGGCCTCGGCGACGAGCTGGCCCACAGCTCGATCCGCTTCTCGCTCGGCCGCTTCACCACCGAAGCAGAGGTCGACTTCGCCGCAGACCGCGTGATCACCGAGGTCCTGCGCCTGCGCGAGATGAGCCCGCTCTGGGAGATGGTCCAAGAGGGCGTCGACCTGAGCCAGGTCAAGTGGACGATGCACTAGCCACAGCGCCCCCACCCCGCACACAACCCAGCAGTAACCAAGCACCGAAACCAACCATGGCCTACAGCGACAAGGTCCTCGACCACTACCAGAACCCGCGCAACGTCGGCTCGCTCGACAAGGACGCCGAAGACGTCGGCACCGGCGTGGTCGGCGCGCCCGAGTGCGGCGACGTCATGAAGCTGCAGATCCAGGTCGACGACGGCGGCAAGATCGTCGACGCCAAGTTCAAGACCTACGGCTGCGGCTCCGCGATCGCGTCGTCCTCGCTCGCGACCGAGTGGCTGAAGGGCACCACGGTCGACGCCGCCGCAGAGATCAAGAACACCCAGATCGTCGAGGAGCTCGCGCTGCCCCCCGTCAAGATCCACTGCTCGGTGCTCGCCGAGGACGCCATCAAGGCGGCGATCGAGGACTGGAAGCGGAAGAACGGCAAGCTCCCCGCCGAAGAGGGGTCGCAGTCGTGAGCGAGACCACCGACAAGCCCGCCGACGAGAAGACCAAGCCGAGCCGCGGCGTGGCGCTGACCGAGCGCGCGGCCAAGGAGATCCAGCGGGTCATCGCCGAGCAGAAGTTCCCTGCGGACTCGACCTGGGTCCGCATCGGCGCCAAAGGCGGCGGCTGCTCCGGCTTCACCTACGTGCTCGACTTCGACCAGGCAGGCCCGACCGAGTTCGACCTGACGTTCGAGCAGCACGGCGTGCAGATCGTCGTCGACAAGAAGAGCGAGTTCTTCATGGGCGGCACCGAGCTGGACTTCAACGACGGCCTGCTCGACCGCGGCTTCGTGTTCAAGAACCCGCAGGCGTCCGGCACCTGCGGCTGCGGCACCTCGTTCAGCGCGTAGCCCGACGATCGTGAACCACGTCCCCGCCCCCGACGCGTTCGCGGTGTTCGGCGTGCCCCGCGCGCTGGACCTCGACGCCAACGAACTGGAGCTGAGGTACCTGCAGCTCTCGCGCGAGTGCCACCCCGACCACCACCGGTCTGAAGACGTCGGCGAGAGCGTCGCCGTGCTGCAGCGCGCGGCCCAGGTCAACGACGCCTGGAACGTGCTGAAGGATCGCTGGAAGCGGGCCCGCGCGCTGCTCGAGGCCGAGGCGCCGGGTGTGCTGGAGGCAAACAAGAAGCTGGACCCGATGTTCCTCGCCGACGCGCTCGAGCTCGCCGAGGAGGTCGCGTTCGCCGACCGCGACCGCGCCGCAGCGCGGACCGCGCAGCTTCGGGCGGCCGTCGAAGAGGACTTTGACGCGCTGCAGCGCGCCGTCGCCGACCAGGACTACGCCGCCGCCGCGCGCCGGGTCCATCAGTCGCACTACCACCAGAAGGCCTTGGCCGATGTCGAGGCCTTGTCGTGAGCGCGAAGGACGCTGTTGAGCCGTCGCCGCCGCGACTCGTCGTCGGCATCGACCTCGGCACCACCAACAGCATCGCCGCGCTCCGCGCCGGTCGGGAGACCGCGCACGTGCTGCGCGACCAAGGCGCGGACCCGCTGACGCCGTCGATGGTCTGCTTCCACCCAAACGGCCGCACGCTCGTGGGCCACGAGGCCAAGGACCTCCGGCTCGAGCACCCCGACCGCACCGTGTTCTCGGTGAAGCGCTTGATCGGACGGTCGATCGACGACTGCCGAGACGACCTCGGCGAGCTCCCCTACCGCGTCGTCGCCGGCGACCGAGACCTGCCGCGGGTGCAGATCGACGACCGGCAGCTGTCGCCCGAGGAGATCTCCGCGCTGGTGCTCGAGCGCCTCAAGGAGACCGCCGAGCAGGCCATCGGCCAGCCGGTCAACGAAGCGGTGGTCACGGTGCCCGCGTGGTTTGACGACGCGCAGCGCCAAGCGACCAAGGACGCCGCGCAGCTCGCCGGCCTCACGTGCTTGCGCATCCTCAACGAGCCGACCGCTGCAGCGCTCGCCTACGGCCTCGACGGCAAGCAGGACGGCACGGTGCTGGTCTACGACCTCGGCGGCGGCACGTTCGACGTCTCCATCTTGCGCATCCAAGACGGCGTCTTCCGCGTCCTCGCGACGGCGGGCGACACCCACCTCGGCGGCGACGACTTCGACCAGCTCTTGGTCGAGCGCATCCTCGCGAGCCTCCCGAGCAAGGACGGCGCAGAGGACCCGTTCGTGCTGCAGGCCGTGCGCAGCGCGGCCGAAGGCCAAAAGGTGCGGCTCAGCGACCAAGAACAAGCGGCGCTGGAGCTGGACCTCGGCGCTCGCGGCGAGGTCACGCTGACGGTCACGCGCGCCGAGTTCGAGGCCGCGATCGCGCCGCTGGTGCAGCGCACGCTCGACTGCGTCCAGGCGGCCGCCAAGGACGCCGGCGTCGCGCTCGGCGCGGTCGACGACGTCGTGCTCGTCGGCGGCAGCACGCGCGTCCCGCTGGTGCGCGCGCAGCTCGAAGCGCTCGTCGGCAAGCCGCCGCACGCGCACGTCGACCCAGACCTCGCGGTCGCGCTCGGCGCCGCCATCCAGGCGGACGTGCTCGCCGGCAACGACAGGTCGCTCCTGCTGCTCGACGTCATCCCGCTGTCGCTCGGCCTCGAGACGCTCGGCGGCGCCGTGCAGAAGCTGATCCTGCGCAACAGCACCATCCCGACCAGCGTCTCCGAGGAGTTCTCGACCGGCGTCGACGACCAGACCGCCGTCGACCTCGCGATCTACCAGGGCGAGCGCGAGCTCGCTGAGGACTGCAGGCTGCTCGGCCGCTTCAAGCTGACCGGCATCCCGCCGCTGCCTGCGGGCCTGCCGCGCGTGCTCGTCACCTTCTTGGTCGACGCCGACGGCGTGCTCCGGGTCACCGCGCGCGAGCAGCGCACCGGCGTCGAGGCGTCGATCCAGATCGTGCCGACCTTCGGACTGACCCGCGAGGAGGTGCGCCGGATGATGCTGGAGTCGATCGAGCACGCCCAAGACGACTACATCGCGCGTGAGGCGATCGAGTCCAAGGGCAAGGCCGAGGCCATGATCCGCGGCACCAAGAAGGCGCTGCAGATGGCCGAGCTGCCCCCCGACCAGACCTTCGCCGTCCACAAGGCGGTCAAGGCGCTCCAGAAGCTGCTCGACCAAGACGCCGCGCCTGACGTGATCAAGGCGGGCTGTGACGACCTCACCAAGGTCACCGCGACCATCGCCGACGACGTCATCAGCGCCTCGGTCACCAAGGCCCTGAAGGAACAACAAGACCGATGAGCGAAGCCCGACTGATCGTGCACGAAGACGGCGAGACCAAAGAGCTCCAGCTCGCGGTCGGCCAGTCCATCCTCGACGCCGCCCTCAAGCAGGGCGTAGAGCTCGACCACGCCTGCGGCGGCGTCTGCGCTTGCTCGACGTGCCACGTCAAGGTCAAGCTGGGGTTCGACTGCTTTCCAGAAGCCAGCGACGAAGAGCTCGACCAGCTCGACGAAGCCCGCGACGTCGGCCTCGACTCCCGGCTGGCCTGCCAAGCGAAGCTCGAGCGCGTCCCCGACGGCGGCACCGTCGAGGTCGTGGTCCCGTCTTGGAACGTCAACATCGTCAAGGAAGGCCACTAGCGCGCAGCCCCCGCCGCGGTGGACCGCGCCGTGGGTTACCAGTCGACCGCACGGTATGGTTGGGGCGCCATGACCGCGTCCACGCACGACCTCCGCCCCGTCGCTGACACGATCCGCGTCCTGACTATGGACGCGGTGCAGAAGGCCAACTCAGGGCACCCCGGCATGCCGATGGGCATGGCCGACGTCGCGGCCGTGCTGTGGACCGAGTTCTTGCGCTGGACGCCCGAGGAGCCCGAGTGGATGGGCCGCGACCGCTTCGTGCTGTCCGGCGGGCACGGCTCGATGCTGCTCTACTCGCTGCTGCACCTCGCCGACTACCCCGTCTCGCTCGACGACCTGAAGCAGTTCCGGCAGCTGCACAGCAAGACGCCTGGCCACCCTGAGTTCGGCGACACGGTCGGCGTCGAGACGACCACCGGGCCGCTGGGGCAAGGCTTCGCCAACGCCGTCGGTATGGCCGTCGCGTCGAAGATGGCGGCAGCGCGCGCCGGCACCGACCTGCTCTGCGGCCGCGTGTTCGTCACCGTCGGCGACGGCGACCTAATGGAGGGCCTCAGCTACGAGGCCGCGGCGCTGGCGGGCCACCTCGCGCTCGACAACCTCATCTGCCTGTTCGACGACAACCACAACACCATCGAAGGCCACACCGACCTCGCCACCGGCGAAGACGTCTCGGGCCGCTTCGAGGCCCAGGGCTGGCAGGTCGTCGCGTGCGACGGCCACGACGTCGACGACGTGCGTCGGGCGCTGGCCGAGGCCACGAGCGACGGGCGCCGCCCGACCCTGGTCCGCTGCAAGACGACCATCGGCAAGGGCAGCCCGAACAAGGCCGACACCCACGGCGTGCACGGCGCCCCGCTCGGCCCGGACGAGATCGCGGCGAGCAAGCAGGCGCTCGGCGTGCCCAGCGAAGACTTCTACGTCGACGAGCGCGCGCGCGTCATCTTCCGCGCGCGCAAGGCGCAGAACGAGGCCGCTCGCAAGCAGTGGCACCACGACTTCGCCGCGTGGCGGGCTGCGCACCCTGGCGACGCCGCGACGTGGGACGCGATGGTCTCCAAGCGCGCGCCCGACGACCTGTTCGCGCAGCTGCTCGCAGCCGCGGGCGACGAGAAGGCCGCGACGCGCGCGGTCAGCGGCAAGGTGATCCAGAAGGCCGCCGAGCTGATGCCAGCGATGGTCTCTGGCAGCGCCGACCTCGACCCGTCGTGCAAGACGGCCATCAAGGCGGGCGGGTCGTTCACCGCGACCGAGCGCGCCGGCCGCACGATGCACTACGGCATCCGCGAGCACGCCATGGGCGCGGTGATGAACGGCGTCGCGCTGCACGGCGGCTTCCACCCCGCCGGCAGCACCTTCTTGGTGTTCGCCGACTACATGCGCACGCCGATCCGGCTGGCGTCGCTGATGAAGATCTCCGCGACGTTCGTGTTCACGCACGACAGCCTGATGGTCGGCGAGGACGGCCCCACCCACCAGCCCGTCGAGCAGCTCGCGACGCTGCGCGCGATCCCCAACCTGCACGTGTTCCGCCCAGCGGACGGCCCAGAGACCGCGGCGGCGTGGACCCACGCGCTGACGCGCGAGGGCGGCCCCGTCGCGCTGGCGCTGACGCGCCAGGGCTTGCCGCCCTTGCCGCACGCAGACGCCTGGGACGCCGCCGACGCGCTGCGCGGCGGCTACGTCGTCGTCGACGCGGCCGACGCGCGCGCCACGATCTGCGCGACCGGCGCCGAGGTCTCGCTCGCGGTCGACGCCGCGAAGCTGCTCGCAGAGGAAGGCGTAGCGGTGCGCGTCGTCTCGATCCCGTGCCTAGAGCTCTTCTTGCAGCAGGGCGACGCCTACCAGCAGTCCGTGCTGGGCGACGGCGTGCGCTTCGCCGTAGAGATGGGCCGCCCCGAGTGGTGGTGCCAGCTGACCGGCAGCCTAGAGCGCTGCGTCGGCCACAGCGGCTTCGGCGCGTCCGCGCCTGCCGCGCGCGTCGCCGAGCACTTCGGGTTCACGCCGGAGGCGGTCGCAGCCCGCGTCAAGGCCGCCCTCTGAGACGCCCCGCGAAACCCCGCGCGCTAGGTCGCCACAGCGACCCGCGGAAGCAGTCCGACCTAAGCCCGGCAGCGCTCTGGTGCCGCAAGGTCGCATGGCGCGCCTTGACGAGCCCAGGGCTGAGGCGCTGGACGCGCTGGCTCTATCCCGCTTCGACGGTGTCGCACATGGCCGCGGAGGATGCGGTCGCCTTCACCGTCGACGACGGCTTCTGCGGCCTCGACAACCCCGCAGGATGCATGCTCGACGACGTCCGAAGGCTGTTCGATGAGTACGACGCGCGCGCGACCTTCTTCGTCACCGGGGCGCACTGCGCGCATACGTCACCGGACGTCGTCCGCCGCTTGCTCGCCGACGGACACGAGCTGGCCAACCACAGCATGCAGGACCTCCCGTACAACGACCGGTCCCGC
>JAYYEE010000039.1:0-7507 GCA_036160175.1 Planctomycetota bacterium | reverse complement strand
AGCTTCTCGAGCTCCTCGCGGCTGCGCTCGTCGCCGGCCTGGATCAGCCCAGCGGCCATCATCACGTTCTTCTGCCGATCGAACTCGGCGGCCGCCTGCTGGGTCTCCTTCAGCGAGCTGGCGAGCGTCGCGAGCACGGCGCTCACGGTCACGCACATGGTGACCGCGAAGCCCATTACGTAGGTGTTGCTGTTGGTGTTCATGCCCGTGCGAGCCTCCGCTTGATGTTGGCAGAGACGACGAAGTGGTCGATGGTCGGCGCGAACGCGTTGAGCAGCAGGATGGCCAGCATCGTGCCCTCTGGGTAGGCCGGGTTGATCATGCGCACGAGGATCGTGAAGACGCCGATCAGGACGCCGTAGATCCACTTGCCGATGTTGGTCTCGGGGCTCGAGACAGGGTCGGTCGCCATGAAGACGATGCCGAACAAGAAGCCGCCGCAGAGCAGGTGCTGCTGCGGCGCGAGGTGCAGGCTCGCGTCCGTGACCAACCCGCCGGACTCAGCCAGGATCGGCACCACGAACGCCGCGCCGAGCATGCCGAGCACGCCGCCGAGCATCGTGCGCCAGCTGCCGACGCCGGTCACCAGCAGAACGACGGCGCCGAACAGCACCACTAGCTTGGACATCTCGCCGGCGCTGCCGGGGATGTTGCCCATGAACAGGTTCCAGTCGGAGTAGTCCATGACGTTGCCGTCGATCGACGCGTGGTTCACGAGGGCCTCGCTAGCCGACTGACCGTTGGTCACCGCGGCCTTCGCGACGGCCAGCGCGGTCGGCTCCGAGTAGCCGTCGATCAGGTTTCCGGGGACGCCCGTCGGCGAGGTGTTGCCGGCGACCCAGACCGCGTCGCCCGACATCTGCGCCGGGAACGCGAAGAACAGGAACGCGCGCACCATCATCGCCGGGTTGAAGATGTTCATGCCGGTCCCGCCGAACACCTCCTTGCCGAGCACCACCGAGAAGGCGACGCCGATCGCTAGCTGCCACAGCGGCGTCGACGCCGGCACGATCAGCGCGATCAGCATGCCGGAGACGAGGTAGCCCTCGCTGACCTCCTCCTTGCGGACCACGGAGAACAGGCCCTCGATCATCAGGCCGACGCCGTAGCTGACGACCACGATCGGCAGCATGCGCTGCAGGCCGAAGACGATCGTGTCATACGCCGAGACCCCGGTCTCGAGGCCCAGCACGGGGGCGCCGAGCACGGACTGTAGCCAGCCCGTGGCGTAGTCCGCGGTCGCGACCCCTTGCTGGGTGACCGCCGCGAAGTGCTGGACGCCGTTGTTCCAGATGGCCCAGAGCAGGCACGGCACCATCGCGAGGATGACGCTGTTCATGACCCGCTTCAGGTCGACGTAGTCGCGGCAGTGCACGCGCTGCTTGCCAGCGCGGAAGTCGGGCGCGAACAGGAACGTCTCCAGCGCGTCGAACAGCGGCCACACCTTGTGGAACTTGCTGCCTTCTTCGTGGTACAGCTTGCGCTGCTTGTCGACTAGGTTGCGTAGGAACCTCACGGCTCAGCTCTCCTCCTCATACAGGTCCAGTCCCTGACGGACGACCTCACCGACGTCGATCTTGCAGGGGTCGACGAACGTGCACAGCGCGACGTCCTCCTCGGTCACCTCGAGCAGCCCGAGCTTGACGGCCTCCTCGATGTCCTTCGCCTGGATGGCGCGGACGAGGAAGGTCGGCAAGATGTCGAGCGGCATGACCTTCTCCCACGAGCCGATGTTGACGATCGGCCGGTGGCCGCCGTGCAGGCGGGCGTCGGGGGTGTATTCGCGCTTCTTCAAGCCGAAGTTGACCGCGGCGTGGTTGCTCAGCTTCTTGCCGAACTGCGGGATCGCCCAGCCGAACATGTCGCGCCGGTCGGTGCCCTCCTGCATGACAGTCAGCGTGCGGTTGCCGAACGCGAGGTAGCCGTCGGGGTCCGCGACGTAGCCGTGCAGCACGTCGCCGTTGATGCAGCGCACGTCGCCAGTCAGCGCGGCGCCGCCGGTCAGCACCGACAGCGACGCGCCCTGTCGGACGCGATAATACTGCTTGTTCGGCGCCTCGCTGCCGCCGACAGCGACGACCGTGTGCGACGGGTAGCCGCCGGTCCGCGCCCACTCGCCGAGCCGCGCTAGGTCCACCAGCGAGAGCGCGAACGCGGTCTCCGCGCCCTTCAGCGGCTGAATCTCGTGGATGTGCGTGCCGACGAGGCCCGACGGGTGAGGACCGGAGAACTCGTGCACGTCGACGCCGCTGAGGCCACGCACGCCGTCTTGGTGCGCGCCGCCGGCGCGCAGCGTCAGGTAGACCGCGCCGTCGGTGAGCTGCTTGAGCACCTCGACGCCGGCTTGGAGATCTTCGGTGCGGCCCTGAACAGCGAAGCACGGGTCGCCCGCGAGTGGCGCGGTGTCCATGCCGTTGACGAAGATCGCCACCGGCGCGGCGTCGCCGACCGGCATCTTGCCGAGCGGTCGCTGCTTGAACATCGGCCACAGCCCCGCGCCCTTGATCGCCTTAACGACGTCGGCGCGGCTGCCGCCCTGCGGCAACTTCGGCAGGTCCGCGTGCGCCTGGTCGGCGCCGACCTCGATCACCACGCGCGTCAGGAAGCGGCGCGGGCCGAACTCGATCGCCTTCACGGTGCCCGATGCAGGCGCGCACCACACGATGTCGCGGTCCACCTTGTTTAGGTAGACGGGCTGGCCGGTCTCCACGGCGTCGCCCTCTTTGACGAGGACCTTCGGCTTGATGCCGGCGAACTCAAACGTCTCGAGCGCGACGTGCGCCGGCTCGGCGGCGTCCGTGAGGACCTGCTCCGGTCGCCCGGCGAGCGGGAGGTCGAAGCCTTTCTTGATCTTGTGCGTCGTCATCCGTCAGGAGATCTGGTGGCGCAGTCCTGTTTGGTGAACCCCCGTGGAACACCGTTTGTTTCGAACCAAGCTTCGCCTCCGTCAGCGAGTGCAAGCCCCCTCGGGCTCGGGTTCACCTGCGGCCTTGCCACAACGCGAGCACGAGCCGTCTGGATTCATCCCGCCGCAGGACCCGGACAGCGCCTTGCCGTTGAGCGCCAACAGAGCGATGGCGGCGACGGGCACGGTGATGACCAGGACCGGGAGGAGGAACGACAAAACGGAGCCAGAGTTCGGGGCAAACACGGTAGCGGCTGCGCGCCCGGAATCGAGGGGGCGGTCCCTACTTCTGGGCCGCCATCTGCCGCCTTCTAGGCTGGCATTTTGGCCTGCACCAGCTCGGTCAGGCCCCGCAGCGTGTTGCAGTTGTCGAGCGAGAGGTCTTGGTCTCCGACCCGCACCCCAAACCGTCGCTCGAGGAAGTCCACGACCTCCATCACGCCGGCTGAGTCCACGATTCCGGACGTGACCAGCGGCGTATCCGCCTCCAGGCCGTCCTGCCGACCGTCGCGGAACCAGTCCGCCACGAAGGCGCGCAGCTCTGCTTGGACGTTGGCTCGCGCTGGGAAGGTGGGCTCGTTCATGGGCAAGGGTCGATCGGCGCGAGCATGATGCCCGCACGACGCCGGGATGCAATGCGCTTGGGGGGCACACGCGGGGCGCGCCAGGGGGACCTTGCGCCATGCGCGGCGCGGCGCAATCCTTCGAACGTGAAGAAGCTGGACTGGTCGAACGTGGTCATGCTGCTCGCCGCGCCCGCTGCGGCGGCCGCGGTGGGAGCGCATACGGGCTTCCTCCACTGGAGCTTGGACCTGATCGGCTGCTTCGCCGTGCAGGCCATGGCGAGCCTTCTGCTCGCCGCGACCGCGCTTGCGCTCGGGCGCAGGTGGCGCGCCGCGGCGGCCGCAGCCGCGTTCGCGGCGGTGGCCGCCTGGGCAATCCTCCCGACACGCCAGCGCCAGGAGGGCTCTCCACAGATCGTGGAGAACTCTCCAGTCATCCAGGTCGCCTCTCTCAACCTGTTAAAGAGCAACCACCAAGGGCACCTTCAAGCCTTGGCAGTTATCCGCGCTGCCGACCCTGACCTGCTCTGGTTGACAGAATACACTCCAGAATGGCAGCGGTTCCTCCGCGAGTCACTCGACCAACTGCCCCATCGCCTGGAGCGTCCAGACGTCGGCTCTTTCGGCGCCGCGCTGTACTCCCGGTTCCCGCTCAACGAAGCGAAGATGTTGCCAGGTGGACACTTGTGGGCTCCGTATGGTCGCGCCGTAGTGCAGACGCCGCACGGCCCCGTTGGCGTCCTCGGCGTCCATCCGCCGCCGCCGCAGCCCAACCACCTCGCCGTGCAGGAGCGCGACGCGGGCCTCGCGGCGATCGGGCCGCTCCTCGCCGCGCTGCCCGCTCGGAGGATCGTGCTCGGCGACTTCAACGCGACCCCTTGGAACGATGCGTTTGTCCGCATGCGACGCGAGTCGGGCTTGTCCATCGGCAGCACCGCGGCGTGGCTGCCGAGCTGGCCGGCCCCGCTCCCCGCCTTGTTGCGGATCCCGATCGACCACGTGCTGGTCGGGGGCGACCTGCTCGTCACCGCGTCTAGGCTCGGCCCCGCCTTCGGCAGCGACCACCTCCCGCTGTTCGCAGCCGTGCAGATCCCGCGCTGAGCCAGCGCGACCGCCGTCACAGCAGCAACAGCGACGCGCTCGCCGCGGCCGTCAACATCATCACCGCGGCGTGGAACGCGCGCTGCGGAATCCAGCTGAGGAACCGCCTGCCCAAGATCGCGCCCACCACGACCATCGGAGACAGCAACGCGAAGGCGTGCAGATACGGCGTCTGGATCATCCCGAGCCAGCCGTAGACAGGCAGCTTGGACACGTTAACGACCAAGAAGAAGACCGCCGTCGTCCCCATGAAGCGCGCCTTGTCCAAGCCGAACGAGAGGAAGTAGATCCCCATGATCGGGCCAGCTGCATTGGCTAGCGTCGTCGCTACGCCCGCCGCAGCGCCGACGCCCCACCGGAACAGCGGCCGGCGCACGGCGAGTCCGGCCGCATAGCGCGAGCGCACCCACTCCAAGGTCACGAGGCTCAGCACGAGCCCACCGATCAGGACCCGCAGCAACCGATCATCGACGGCTCCTAAGATCACCGTGCCGAGGACCATCCCGCCGACCACGGGTGGGAGCAACCTCGCCAGCTCGCCCCAATCGGCGTCGCGTCGGTAGTAGGCAGCCGCGAACAGGTCGCCGACCACCAGAAAAAGCACCAGCGCGCCGACGGAGTCTTTGGTCGGAAACGTCAGCGCGAGCACGACCGGGATCAAGATGCCGAGCGGCGGTAGCCCCGTCTTCACGAACCCGACCAGCAAGGCGGCGACTCCGAGGCCGAGGTAGCCGGCGGCGCTCAAGGTGGGGACAACGGCTTCGGCGCACATCAGCATGGGGACGCGTCAGGATCGCAGGTGGACCGCGACGACGACACTTCGATTCTTACGCGCGCGCCTGGCGGCAGCGGTCGAGCGCGACCGCCGCGATGATGATCACGCCGGTCAGGATCTGCTGCACGTAGGGCGGCCAGCCGATCAGGTTGCAGCCGTTGGCCAACGTGCTCATCAAGAGCGCGCCGACGAGGGTCCCAGTGATCGAGCCAGATCCGCCGGCCAGGCTCGCGCCGCCCAACACGACGGCCGCGATCACGTTGAGCTCGGCGCCGAGTGACGCGTTCGGGTCCCCGACGCCGACGCGGCCCATCTGCAGCGCGCCCGCGAGGCCCGCCATCAACCCCGCGAGCCCGTACACCATCAGCTTGGTCCGCTCGACGGGCACGCCGCACAGCCGCGCCGTCGGCTCGCTCGAGCCGACGGCCAGCGCGTGCACACCGAAGACGGTGCGCTTGAGCACGAACGCGGCCAACATCGCCAACGCCAGCGCCATCAGCAGGCCCGGCGCGAGCCACTGCTTCACGAGCAAGTCGGCCAACGGCGCGACGGCGTCGCGCGGCGGCTCGATGGTGGTCTCCCCGCTGATCCACTTCGCGACCCCCCGCGCGGCCCCCATCGTGCCCAAGGTCACGACGAACGGCGCGAGCGACAGTCGGGTCACGAGCACGCCGTTCGTGAGGCCTACCAGCCCGCCGGCGGCGAGGCCACCGAACGTGGCGAAGCCCGCCCCGGCCCCCAGGTCCAGCAGCGCAGCGACCGTGGTCCCAGCGAGCGCGATCGCTGAGCCGACAGAGAGGTCGATCCCGCCGGACGCGATCACGAACGTCATCCCGAGCGCCGCGACCGCGGTGATCACGGTCTGCACGGCGATGGTGACGAAGTTGCGCTCACTCGCAAAGGCGGGCTCCGCCAGCGCGAACGCGACGCCGACCAACAACAGCCCAAGCATCGGGCCAGCCGCCAGCAGGCGCCGAGTGAAGTCACGGTTCATGCGGCGTCTCCTTCGCCTCTCGCCGCCGCGTCGAGGAGCGTCGTCTCGGTCCACTCGTTGGCTGGGCGCGCGGCCCCGAGGCGCCCGCGGTGCATCACCGCGATGCGATCGCAGACGCCCAGCAGCTCCGGAAAGTACGAGCTGACGACGAGCAGCGCCTTGCCTTGCGCGGCGAGCTCGCCGAGCAGCCGGTAGATCTCGACCTTCGCGCCGACGTCGACCCCGCGCGTCGGCTCATCGAGCAGGAGCACCGCGGCGTCTTGGTGCAGCAGCCGCGCGAGCGCGACCTTCTGTTGGTTGCCGCCGGAGAGCTCGCCGACGCCTTGATCCCCGTCGCGGCAGCGCACGCCTAGCGCCTCGATCCAACGCGTGACCGCCGCGCGTTCACGGTCGACGCTGCGCACGCCGCTGGCTGCGACCGGGCGCGAAAGGGTCATGTTGAAGGCGATGGAGCGCGCCAGCGCGAGCCCTTCCGCCTTGCGGTCCTCGCTCGCGAGCCCAAAGCCCTGGTCGATCCGACGGCGCGGGCTGCCGGGCGCGAGGTCTGCGCCCGCGAGCCGAACACGGCCGCGCTGCACCGCGTCGAGCCCGAACAGCGCGCGCAGCAGCTCCGTCCGCCCCGCGCCGACCCAGCCGCCGAGCCCCAAGATCTCCCCGCGCCGCAGCTGCAGCGACGCGTGCGTCGGCGCGCCGAAACCAGCGAGGCCGTCGAGCTCCAGCACCACATCTCCAACAGCAGACTCCCGCGGCGGAAAGAGCTCCTCGACCGCGCGCCCTGCCATCAGCGTGACCCACGTCGAGGGGTCGGTGCCCGCGACCTCTCCCGCGCCAACCGTCGCGCCGTCACGTAGCACGGTCCAGCGGTCGGCGATGCGCTGGATCTCCTCCAGAAAATGTCCGATCCAGATAACGCTCGTGCCCTCGTCGCGCAGCCGCTCGACCACCTGGAACAGGTGCTCAGCGTCACGGCGAGAGAGCGAACTCGTCGGCTCGTCGAAGACGATCACGCGCGCGTTCGACGCCAGCGCTCGCGCGATCTCAACCAGCTGACGAGCGCCAGGCCCGAGCTCGCCGACGCGCGCCTCAGGCGCCGGGGCGCCGCCCCCGAGTCGCGCCAGCGCGCGCTCCGCCGCGTCTCGCCGCGCTTCGCGGTCGACGGCGCCCGCCCG
>JAYYEE010000038.1:0-3204 GCA_036160175.1 Planctomycetota bacterium | reverse complement strand
GTTCGCTCGCCGACCAGCTCAAAGGCATCGGCCAGCGCGTCAGCGAGCGTGAGACGGCCGACGAGCCCGCGGCTAGCGACGCGCCCGCGACTGGCGACGCCGACCAGCCTGGCGAGGACAAGGGCGACGCCTAGTGCGACGCGGCGCGGCGACGTCTCCGTCGACGCGGCCGCGGGGTCCCCTCGCGCTCGCGTCGTTGGCGTGGCTCGCCGCTGCCTGCGTGGTCACCTACGAGCCGGCCGAGCCGGTCGATGGGCGAGAGGCGTTGCCCTTTGCAGCGCCCGTCTCGATCCCGCTGCCTGAGCTCGGCGGCGCAGGCGGCAGCCGGGTGCAGGTTGAGTTCTTCAGCGGCATCCTCCGTCGCCTCCAAGACGCGGCCGAAGAGGCGCGGCGCAGCCCTGAGTCTGCGTTAGCGGCGGCTGCCTTGATCGATGGCCTCGTCGAGAGCTACGACAAGCCGGGCGTCCCGCAGGCGTTCGAACGTCACCTCGAGGGCTACCGGGCGATCGCGCGCGGGATCCGATTCCAAGAACACGTCCGGCGCAGCGCCCAACTGCGGATGGTCGACCCGCAAGAGCGAGGCCGACCACCGGCCGAAGGGGCGCAGCGAGCGCCTGCTCTCGGCGCGCCGTTGGCGCTCGAGTTGGAGCTGCCGCCGATGGAGCGGCCCGTGCTGCTGGGCGCGCGGAGCGACCGGGATCCGGTCGGCTTCGCGGTCGCCGTCACCATCCGCGACGAATACGTCGACGGCAGCACGCGTGAGTTCCAGACGAAGGACTTCTTGCGGCTGGGTGAGACCTACGAGCTCGCCGGCGAGCGGGCGTTGCGCCTGCCCGTCCGGGTCGAGGCAGCCGTGGGAGAAGCGGTCCGTCGCTCCGTCGTCGTGCGGGTGGATCTGATGCCCGGCTACGTGACGCTGGAGGGGCTCCGCGCGCCGATCCAGCGGGTCACCGCGGGCGCGATCACGTGCACGCAGTGGCCCGCGGGGTACGAGATTTTGGCCGCGCAGCCGCTGGCTGGGCTCCGGGCGGCGCTCAAGGACTTCAACCCCAAGAACTTCGCCAGCGCGTACCTCAGCGCCTTGCTGGTGCCCTCGCGCGATCGCCTAGAAGCGACGGCGCTGCTCATCGACCAAGTGCGCTTCGGGCGGGCTGACCAAGCTCAAGTCGCCATGGCTGCGCTGCACAAGACCGCGGGCGTCCAGGTTGCCATCGGGGACCGCGACGGCTGGCTCGAGTGGTGGCAGAGCCGCCAGTAGTGCTGCGTCTGCTTGCGCGCCTGCAGCCGCACGAGTAACACAGCTTTCGTGCAGTTCCCTCCTGTAGACGAGCAGCTGGCCGTCATCCGTCGCGGCATCGTGGACCTCGTCGACGAGGACGACCTCCGCAAGCGCCTCGAGCAGAGCCGATCGTCCGGGGTCCCACTGCGGGTGAAGTTCGGCATCGACCCGAGCGCGCCCGATATCCACCTCGGTCACACCGTCCCGCTCCGCAAGCTGCGCGACTTCCAGCGGCTCGGCCACACGCCGATCGTGCTGTGGGGGACGGCCACGGCGATGGTGGGCGACCCGACCGGGAAGAACAAGACGCGACCCGCGCTGACGCGCGAAGACGTCGAAGCCAACAAGCAGACCTACCGCGACCAAATCGGCGCGGTGCTCGACGTCGACAAGATCGAAGAGCGTGAGAACGGGGAGTGGTTCCTCGGCCAGTCTTTCATGGACTGCGTCAGCTTGGCGAGCCGCTACACCGTCGCGCGCATGCTCGAGCGCGATGACTTCACCAAGCGATACAAGGGTGGGTTACCGATCAGCGTGCACGAGTTCCTCTACCCGCTGCTCCAGGGGTGGGACTCGGTCGAGCTGAAGGCGGACATCGAGATCGGCGGGACCGAGCAGCTGTTCAACTTGCTCGTCGGGCGCGACCTGCAGTCTCAGCAAGGGCAGGCTGCGCAGGTCTGTATGACCGTGCCGCTGATCGAAGGGCTCGACGGCGCCCAGAAGATGTCGAAGTCCTTGGGCAACTACGTCGGCGTCACCGAGTCTGCGTCGACGCAGTTCGGCAAGTTGATGAAGGTCCCGAACGAGCTGCTCGAGAAGTACTTCTTGCTGCTCACGGACGTCCCCGAGGGCCGCGTCCGCGAGCTCATCAACAAGCCGCTCGACGCGAAGTTCGCGCTCGCAGCGGAGATCGTCGCCGTCTACCACGGTCTCGACGCCGCGCAGGCGGCGCGCGCTGAGTATGACCGAGTGCATCAGGACGGCGGCGTGCCTGACGACCTGCCCGAGTGGAGCCCGGGCGCGGAGACGCGCCGCACGGACGCCGGGGCGATCCAGCTGCCGACGGGGCTTGCGGCGTCCAAGCTCTGCGCCTCTAGCAGCGAGGCGCGGCGCCTGATTCAGGGCCGGGGGGTCCGCGTGGACGGGGTGGTGGTCGCCGACGTGAAGGCGGAGTTTGGCCCGGGCGACTACGTCGTGCAGGTCGGCAAGTCGCGCGCGGCCCGCTGGAAGATCACCTAGCGGGCCAAGGCGGCAGGGTGGCTGCGCATGGTGTGGCAGCGCCTTGTGCGGCGCATGGCCGCCTAGGCCGCACCTCGTTGCTTATTCCCTCCGCGCCCTCTGGTAAGATGCGTGCGGGCGACGGCTCACGTTTGAGTCGTCGAGGGCAGCTCTAGGTAGGCAGGACCGTCAGCAGCGCGGATATGAGGCGTAACAGGCACGGCAAGCGATCGGGGGTGAAGGTGCGTTGCAGCGGCGCGATCTTCGTCGCGTCATTGTCGGCTGGCCCGCTGTTGTCTTGCTCCTACGACGGGGCCCCTGCGGTCGCGGCTCCCGTCGCGCTCGGGGACGCCTTGGATGTGCGCCAAGAGCAAGAGCCGCAAGCCGACTCGCTCGAGCGGCTGCGTGACATGCTCGCGCAGTCTGGCCCGGACGGGCAAGGCGCGCGGGAGAGCGCCGTCGCACGCCTGCTCGCGATGCCGGACGCCGCGGCGCACCAGCTGCTGCTGGACCGTCTGCGGACCAATGACGACCCGGACGGCCTGCGATTGACCATCTTGGCCAGCTTGCGCAGCCAGCTCCTCGGCAGTCCGTCGACGCAGTTCGGCGGCGCCGGGCCGGAACTGCGGCAGCAGCTGTTGGCCGGCTACGTCGGCGCTTGCGCGCCGCTGTGGGCGAACGCACCGGACGTCGTCGACGCGGCGTCT
>JAYYEE010000037.1:0-4537 GCA_036160175.1 Planctomycetota bacterium | reverse complement strand
GTAGCCCTGCGCGCAGGTCCGGTTCGTCTTCGATGACGAGAATTTCGATGTCGGTCAACGTGCTCAACGGTCTGCGTCCTGCTTGGGTTCTGGGATCGTACCCGGTGTCGATGCGTCGTTATCAGAGTTGCGCGGCAGGGTGAGTCGCATGATCGTACCACCGCCCGGGCGAGAGAGGGCCTCGATCTCGCCGCCGTGTGCGCGCGCGAAGTGCTGCACGATCCCGAGGCCGAGGCCAGCGCCGCGCACCTCGCCGCTGTTGCTGGCGCGGTAGAAGCCGTCGAAGACCTGCTCGTGTTCGCCGTCGGGGATGCCCCGGCCGCGATCGCGGACCTCGATCACCACCGTGTCTGCGGCGCCGTGAAGGGAGAGCTCTACCTCGTGCTCCTCGACGCCGTCTCGCCCGTACTTGGTGGCGTTCTCCAGCAGGTTCACGATGGCGCCTTCGAGGCCTTCTTTGTCGCACGCGACGGTGATGCCCAGCGGCAAGCTGTCGACGAGGAACACGCCCTTGGCTTCGAGGTGCGGCGCGTAGGCGTACGCGGTGGCGCGGAGGAGCTCGCCGATGTCGTTGGGCTCGGCCGTGTACGCGAGGCTGCCTGCTTGCTGCCTAGAGAAGTCCAGGATGCGCTGGATCAGCGTCGTGAGGCGCTCCGACTCCCGCGCGATGATCGTGCCGAACTCGGCAGCTTGCTCGTCGTCGCGGACGCGGCGCATGCCGAGGGTCTCGCCGTACATCCGGATGAGCGCGAGCGGGGTCTTTAGCTCGTGAGAGACCCGCGACACGAGGTCGATCTTCATCGCCGCGAGCTCGGCTTCGCGCGTCACCGAGCGCCAAGACCAGAGCGCGCCGCCCAGCGCCGCGAAGAACAGCGCGAGCACCAAGACCGTCCGCTGCGTCGACGCAGACTCGGCCTCGGCGATGATCCGCGCGGGGTCTGCGGGATAGGCCCGCAGCGTCAGTCCGCTGAAGCTCACCGCGGGCGCGACGAAGTCAGGCGGCACGTCGTCGGGCGGCGCGACGAGCGCGCCGCCGTCCGGGACGCTGACGCCAAGGACGAAGTTGCCGTCGCCCTTCACGAACGGCTCGAGCGCTGGTTGCAGCAGCGCTGCGAGGTCGAAGTTGATGGCGACAAAGTCCCCCCGGAAGTCAATCCGCGCCTCGTCGGTGGCGGGGCGCACCGCGAGCAGCGACAGGTAGTCCTCGATCCGCGTCACGAGGCGCTCCTCGGGCACATCGTCGCGGTCGATGGGGGCGGCCATGCGCTGCAGGCGCGTCCGCAGCTGGCCCTTCTGCCACAGCTCAAACTCGCCGGCGAACTCGCGCGTCACGACGCGCTGTTCGTTCTCCGCGAGGTATCGGTCGATGTCGCTGCGTCGGGGGTCCGCCGCCGCGAACGACGCCGCGAGCCGGTTGGCGACCGCAGACGTCAGGCCGTCGGAGACGTAGCTGTAGTCATTCTCGGCGATGGCCCGAATCAGCTCGGCGCGGTCGTCTTTGGTGCCGAGCTCTGCGAGGGTGCTCTGGGCGACGAGGCGGAACGGGACCATCTCGCGCACCTGCCGCGAGTAGCCCTGGAACAGCTCGGTGGCCTGCACGACACCTTCGAACTGCAGGCGCGCGGCGTCGGCGTCGCCGCGCGCGCGGTGCAGCGCGCCGAGCCGAAACCTCGCGTGCACTTCGGCCTCGCGGAGGTTGCGGATCGAGTAACCGCCGCTGTCATCCGTCGGGAGGCTCGCCTCCAGGTCTACAAGGAACCCTTCGAGCAGACCCATGGCGACGTCGTGATGCCCGTTGGCGATCAACAGCTCGGCCTTCGCCAAGTCGGCGAAGCGGGCGCGCTCGCCGCTTGCAGAGGCGCCCGGCGTCTCCGGCTCTCGTGACAGCGGCAAGCTGTAGGTGTAGAGCGGAAGCGCTGGCCACTGCACGTCCCCGCGCTCGTCGAGCACCAAGATGTCGAGGGCTGCGTCGATGCCGCCCTCGTCACGCAGCCTGAGGGTCGCGCGCGTCGGCGTCTCGTCTCGGAGCAGCCGCTCAGTGGCGTCGAGGGCCGCCGGCACCTGCAGGTCGATGCGCTGCTGGATGGCTTGGCGCGCGGTGGCCAGCAGCGTCTGCGCCTCGCGCTCGAGCGAGGCCTCGTTGAGCGCGCCGCTGCGACGGAGCTCGTTCCAGCCGAGCACCGCGAGCACGGTGAGCGGCACCAAGAACGTGCCGAGCGCCAGGAGGTGGCGTCGGCTCAGGCGCGTAGAGGGCGTGGACATGAAGCGGGGCGCAGTCTCCCGCTCTAGCGTAACTGCTGAGGGGACTTGCCGGTAGCGGCATGACCTCAGCCCGGGCGTCGCGCCTCTGCGGCGCGCCGCCAGGCGCACCGCGCGATCAGAACAACAGGACGCTGCGCCCGTCGGTCGTCGAGACGGGGAGCCCGGGCACGATCGGCGCGCAGGCGGTCGTGAAGTCCAGCAGGTCGATGCCCTGCATGTTGATCAGGCCGCCGCTCAGCGACGGGTTGTTCGGCACCGTCAGCGTCAGGTTGCTGGCGGGCGTGAGCTGTCCGATGTCATAGAGCAGCGTGCAGCCACAGTTCGCCAGCGGCAGCCCGATCGTCACGAAGCTGGTGTTGATCAGGCCGAACCCGTTGGCGCCCGTAAGGCGCGCGCTGATGGTCGTGCCGATCAGGCCGCTCGCCGCCACGTCGAGGCGGGCGGTGCCGCATCCAGCCGGCGTCGTGATGATCGAAGAGCCGACGACGGCGACGCCGCGGTAGTCGCTGTTCGCGGGCTGGCTCGCGACGAGGACGGGCGTCGCGCTCGGGCCCGTGTCCACGACCTTGTAGAGGTCGTTGGCGAAGCCCGGCGCGGCGTCGGTGAACCAGATCTCGGCGACGCCGTTGCGCACGACGCCGTCGATGCCGACGGCGCAGTTGCCGGCGCCGGTTTGGATGTTGTATTGGCGCGTCCAGGTGCCGCCGCTCACCGTCCACTTTTGGATGCCGCAGATGGCGCCGCCGCCGGCGAAGCCCGAGTCGTCGGCGACGTAGACCGTCTGGTCGTCTGCGAACCAGAAGCCGTGCGGCGCGCCGTCGCTGATCTGCTGCGTCACCGGGAAGCCGTTCAGCACCGTGGCTTGGCCGACGAGGCTCGTCGGCAGGCCAGAGCCGATCTGCAATACGCCCTGGGCCGAGGCGCCGGTCGAGGCGCTGGTCATGTAGAGCTGGCCCTTGTGGACGTCGACCCAGCGGCCGTTGGCGGGGCTTGAGACGATGTCCGTCGACGTCGTCGAACCGAGCGCAGCGAAGCGGACCGAGCCGGTGCTCCCGCCGCTGCCGCCGACCCAGAAGCTGCTGCCGTCTTCGCTCGCGGCGCTGCGGAACGTGTTGCCGTCGAACGCGTCGATCAGCTGCGTGCTCGTGTCGATCAGGCCGGTGAGCACGTCAACCGTGCAGACGACCCGCGGGACCAGCTGCGCGGACGTCGAGCTCGGGGCGCTCGCGTCGACGTCGCTCGCGTAGCCGGCGAGGATCAGGTAGCGGTTGTCCGCCGACATGTTGAGGCAGCCCTCGGTGAAGGAGAAGCCGCTCTGCGTGAACGACGTCGCCGCCGGCGGCGTGCTCGTGTTGTTCGGGATCTCGATGGTCGCCGTCAGCGTGTTGGTCTGGCTGTCGAAGACGTCGAGGTACACCGGCATCGCGTTGGCCGAGAGGGTCGGGCCGAGCGGGTCGCCGACGCGCAGGACGACGACGCTGCCCGTGGGGATGATCTGCGCCGCGGCGCCGGAGAGGAGGAGGGCGCCGATGGCGGCGTTCTGGACAAGGGTGCGGAGCATGGGGTTCCGGTTACGAGGTGGATGGATGCGGCGGCGAGGGCCGTATGTGGTCGCAGATTGTGACATGACGTCGCAAATCCCAACGAACGCAATGTGAAACGCCTGCCAACTCTGCTTGCGCTCGACCGCTTCAGCGCGGCAGCCGCTCGAGCACGACGGAGCGGACCCGCGCGCCGTCGGTCGTCGCGCGGAGCGTCACCCGCTGCAGCCCGTCGCTGCCAGCGCCGATTGGGCGGATCTCGGCGGTCGCGACGCCCTCAGGGACGCAGCGTGCCTGCCATCGGAAGGGCGTCGGCCCGTCAGGCAGCATGAGGTCGAGCGACGCGTCCGCGCCTGCCCGCAGGACCAGCTCAAGGTCGCCGTCTCGTCCGGGCGCCGCGACGTGGCTGCGGGCCCCGTAGAAGGCGGCGATGTGCTGCAAGCTCGCCTGCGCGGCCGCTTCTGCCGCGGCGTCGCCGGTCGGCGGCTGGTGCTTACGGATCGCCGGGCCGGGCAGGGCGCATGCCCCGAAGAGGTAGGCGGGAGCCAGGATGCGACCGCGCTCAAGCCGGAGGCCAGCGCGCCCGTCGACGCGCACCCACAGCGCGGCGAGGTGGGGCTGCGTGAAGCCTGGGAAGAGCTCCGGGGCGCCGAGGTCGAGCAGGACGAGCCGGTAGTTGTCGAGGAAGCGCGGATCGTCTTCGAACTCGCACGCGCTCACGAACACCGGCAACG
>JAYYEE010000036.1:0-14126 GCA_036160175.1 Planctomycetota bacterium | reverse complement strand
GGTGCGCCCGCCCAACGGGGGGGCGGCGCCGCGCTCGCCGCCGCGGGTCGTCTCCCGCCGCGCGCCGGGGCGCGACCGGTCGATCCACTCAGCGCCGGAGAACAAGCCGACGGCGCAGCCGGGGAGGGTCGAGAGCGCGGTCAGGGCGAGCAGCTGGGCTGCGACGTTGCAACGCATGCCGCGATGGTAGCAGCGGCGTCGGCTCAGTCGACCTGCAACCGCTCGCGGTCTTGGGAGACTCGCGCGCGCAGGACCCAAAGCAGGCCGACCGCGACGGTGAACAGGCCGATCGCGAGGCCCCACCAGAGCCCGGCAGGGCCCATGTCTGCCCAGAACGCGAGCCCGCAGCCGATGGTGAGCCCGAGCAACCAGAACCCAACGAGGTTGGCGACGACCGCCGAGCGCATGTCGCCGAGCCCGCGGAGGCAGCCGACCGCGACGACCTGCAGGCCGTCGCCGATCTGGAAGACGCCCGCGATGGGGATGAGGGCGACCGCGACCGCGATCATGGGCTCGTGCTCCGCGAGCAGCGCCGCGAGCGGCGCGGGCAGCAGCAAGAAGAGCAGCATGAACGCGGTCATCACCGCCGCGGCGGCGCACAGCGCGACGAAGACCGAGCGCTTGACCGCCGCGGCGTCGCGCCGCCCGACGGCCCAGCCGACCCGCACCGACGCCGCGATGCCGAGACCGAGGGGCACCATGAAGCTGAGCGACGCGAGCATCATCGTGATTTGGTGGCCGCCGAGCAGCTGGCCCGGCGTGTGGTCGCCGTCCAAGGTCTCGAGCACGCCGACCAAGAGGCCGACGGCGCCGAAGGCGCCCCATTCGAGGGCGAACTGCACGCCGATGGGGGTGCCGAGCTTCAGCATCCGCCACAGCGGCGCGAGCGCGAAGGCGCGCGCGCGCACGGCGCGTTCGCCGAGGCGGCAGAGGTGCGGGCCGATATCACGCCAGCCAAAGCCGCACAGGCCGATCAGCATCAGCCAGCGACAGATGACTGTGGTCAGGCCCGCGCCGGTGGCGCCCATCTCGGGGAGGCCGAACGCGCCGAAGATGAACACGCAGTCGAGCGCGAAGTTCGCGAGGTTGCCGGCGACGATGGTCAGCACCTGCGGCGCCAGCCTGGCGTGCGCCGACAGCAGGCTGCGGAGGGTGCTGTACCAGAGGAACGGCAGGATGCCGATGGTCTGCAGCCGCGCGTAGCTCGCCGCTTCTGGGATCAGCTCGCTCGGCTGCTGGAACAGCTCGAGCCACGTCGCCGCCGGCAGCAGCAGCGCGGCTGTGGGGACCGTCAGGATCAGGCACAGCAGCAGGGTCCGGCCGAGGAGTCGGGGGACGGCGCCTTCGTCGCGCGCGCCGACCGCTTGCGACATCAGCGGGTCCGCGGCGGTGATGGCGCCCATGCAGAAGACCATCACGCCGAAGCTCATCAGGTTGCCGAGCGTCATCGCTGGCAGCGACGCCTGGTCGTGACGGCCAAGCAGCGCGACGTCGACGAAGTTCATCGACGTCATGCCGAACTGCACGAACGCGATGGGCAGCCCCAGCCGCATCAGCTGGCGCATTTCGTCCCAGAACGAGCGGCTCGGCTGCTGGCTGTCGTGTTGGGGTGCGTGCGGCATAGGAGAGCGGCGCAGCACTGTGGCGGCTGCCTTGCTGGAAGCAAGCGCGGCGGCGGGAAGTTGTGGGGCTCGACTTGCTGGTCAGCTAAGCCGCGCTCCGCAGGCCGCTTGCGCAGGCGGGAGGGCTGGGGGCGAGCTGGCCCCTCTGGCAAGATGTTTGGTTTATGTTAGGTTGGACCGGCTATGGAGCGCCGCCTCTTGCACGTCGACATCGACGCCTTCCTCGCCTCGGTGGAGCAGCTCCGGGACCCCGCGGTGCTCGGCAAGCCGGTCGCGGTCGGCACCGGCGTCGTCGCGTCGCGCTCGTATGAGGCCAAGCGTCGCGGCGTCGAGACAGCGATGCCGCTGCGTGAGGCCTACCGGCGCTGCCCCGAGCTGATCGTGCGGCCCGGCGACGCGCGGTTGGTCGAGCGATATCGTCAGAAGGTCGCGGACGTGTTGCGGCAGTTCTCTCCGGTCGTCGAAGTTTGCTCCCTCGATGACTTCTACGCTGACCTGAGCGGGGTGCCGTCGGTGGTCGAGCAGGCGCTCGAGGACCCGACCGGAGTCGCCGCCGAGCGCTCCTTGGTGGGGCTCTCGCGCGAGATCCGCCGACGGGTCCGCGCGGCGACCGGGCTCTCTGTCGCGCAGGGGCTCGGCAGCACGCGCACGGTCGCGCGGTTGGCGACCACGAAGGCGAAACCAGGGGGGATCTGTGAGGTCCCGCATGGCCGCGAGCGGGACTTCCTCGCCGGCTTTCCAGTGGCCGCGGTCCCGGGGCTCGGTCCGAAGAGTCAGCAGCTGCTCAGAAAGGTCGGGGTCGAGACGGTGCGGCAGCTGTGGGCGGTCGACCGCGAGCTGCTTCGGCAGAGCTTCGGCGCGCGCGGCGACGACATCTGGTTGCGCTGTCGGGGCCTCGACGAGGAGCCCGTTCGAGAGACGCCGAGCGTGCGGAGCATCTCACGCGAGTCGTCGTTCGAGCCGCGCCACGACGCGCATTCCCAGGAGCGGACGTTCCTGCGCGGGATGCTGGTCTACCTGTTGGACCGCGCGGCGACGGAGCTCCGCGAGCAGCGCTTGGTCGCGCGCACCGTGCAGGTGCGGCTGCGGCACGTCGACGGCGTCTCCGCCGAGCGATCTCGCTCCCTGCGTGAGGCGACGGATCGTACCGACCTGTGCGTCGAGCTGGCGTCCGCGCTGCTGGAAGAGCTGCTGGAGCGGCGCGTGCTGGTGCGTCTAGTGGGGGTGACGCTGACGTCGCTGCGGCCGCGTCTCGCGCGGCAAGGTGAGCTGTTCGGCGCGGATGAAGCGGCGCAGGGGCGCTTGTTCGAGGCGATTGATCAGGTCCGGCGCCGCCACGGCTTTGGGGCGGTGGTCGTCGGCGCGGCTCGCGAGCTGCTCGGTCAGCTGCCGCACGGGCGCCACGGGTTCCGCTTGCGGACGCCATCGCTGACGAAGTGAGGCTACGGCAGGCGCGTCGCGACGACGCTGTGCGGGTGCTCCTTGAGGAGCTTCTCGATGTGCCCCGCGGCGGCCAAGTTGCGTCGCTCAGAGAGCGCGCGCAGCCCCGAGGCGAGGCGCTTACCCGCCAGCAGCTCGTCGCGGAGGAGCGGGCCCCAGGGCTGCTCCGTTTGCGGCAACGAGTCGAGCAGCGATTCGAAGGCCACCGCGGCGAACGGGTAGCTGTCGTCTCCCGTCCCCGAGTCATCGTTGCCCTTGTCGATCCGCGCGAGGTAGGTCTGCGCCGCGCGCGCGTGGGCGTCCAGCACGACGAACGCGAGGAAGCACTCGCGACTCCCAGGCGGCGCGTCGCTCACCTCCGCGGCGAGCGCGCTCCAATGTTCGATGAACAGGGCGCCTTGCTCGATCGTGCGCGCCTTTGGACGGCGGGCCGTCGTCTTGGCGTCGAACGTCTGCTCTGCGCGGTTCCACCCGACGATGCGAAGCTCTTCTTCCCCGAGCTGGAGGATCAGCTCCCCGGACGAGCACCGCGCCGCGAGCGGGTCGAGGAACGCCGCCGCTTCGCTGGCCCAGCTCCGCACAGCTTGGGCTCGGGCGCCCGCGTCCGTGTGGCTGGGGTCCGCGGCGAACTCAGCGAGCGCTGCATTCGCCGCCGTGAAGTTGAGCGCGAGGATCGGATCGCCGAGGCCGGCGAGGATCGCGTCGTATCGCTGCCAGACGTCCTTCTTTCGTTGGCTCTGGATCGCCGCGATGGCCGCGTCTGCGGCTGCTGCCTCGCTCTCTGCCGACGCGAGCTGCTCGCCGACGCCCTCTGGCCAGCGTGCGGCGGGCGCGAGGCCCTGTCGCAGCGCGGCGACTGCGGCCGCCAGCGCGGCTTGGTCGTTGGCCGTGCGCGCGTCTCGGACTGGCGCGACCAGCGCCGTGAGCCGCGCGCGCGCCTGGGTGAGCACGAAGTCACGGAGCTTCTCGGTCTCCGCCTCGATCCGCGCGTCGCTGTCGATCCCGTCTGGCGGGGCGGCGTCGAGCGCGCGCATGGCGCGCTCGTAGTCGTGCGCGGCCAGCGGCTTGGTCGTCGCTGCTTTGAGGCTCGCGATGTGTTGGTCGACGCGGCTCGCGCGCTCTGCCTGACGTCGCTGCTGCTCCGCGATCGCCGACCGCACGTCGCCTGCGCGGCGCGCCGCCTCGGCAGCGGCGGCGGTGTCCGGGTGCGCTGCGGCGACGGCCTCAAACGCCGCGGCGCGGGCCTCGCCGTCCGCGTCGCTCACCTGGACCTTCAGCAGCGCGATGGTCGCGTCCTTCTGCGCGGCCTCGGACTCGAGCACCTTGATGCGGTCTGCGAACTGCTGGGTCAGCGGGTCGTCATACTTCTCGACGACGACCTCCTTCTCCTTGGGCTTGGTCACCGCCCAGTAGATCGCGCCGCCGGCGACGACCACGGCTGCTGCTGCGAGGCCGATCCAGAGCCCGCGCTTCTGCGGCGGCTGCAGCAGCGTCTCGAGTTCTTCGAGCAGCGCGTTCGCGGTCTGGTAGCGGTCACCAGCGTCCTTCTCCATCAGCCGCTGGATGATGTTTGAGACCTCTGGCGGGACGCCTGGGTTGACCTTCGACGCCGCCTCGGCTGACTCCTTGACCTGCGCGCGGAGGATGTCCTTGACCGTCTGTCCCCGGAACGGCGTGCGCCCCGTCACCAGTCGGTAGAAGGTGCAGCCGAGCGCGTAGAGGTCCGTGCGGTGGTCGAGCGGCTGCTTGAGCACTTGCTCGGGGGCCATGAAGTGGGGCGTGCCGACCGCGCGCTCGGACTGTTGCTCGGACGAGGTGCTCGCGAGGCCGAGGTCGGCGATCTTGACGGCGCCGTGCTGGTCGAGCATCAAGTTGTCGGGCTTGATGTCGCGGTGCACGATGCCGAGCGACTCTGCGTAAGCGAGCCCGGCGGCGGCGTCGGCGATGACCTGCATCGCGCGGTCCACCGGCATCGTTCCCTGCTGCTTTAGCCAGTCCTCGCAGGAGCCGTCATGCATCAACTCCATCGCGTAGTAGTAGAGGTCCCCGTCGTGCTCGACGTCGAAGACCGAGACGACGTTGGGGTGCTGCAGCTTCGCGGCAGCGCGTGCTTCGGCGACGAACTGCGCGACGAACGCGGCGTTCTTCGTCTGCGCTCGGTTCAGGACCTTCAGCGCAACCTGGCGGTTTAGGCTGGTCTGCTCCGCGCGGTACACGGTGCCCATCCCGCCCTGGCCGAGTAAACCGAGGATGCGGTAGCCAGGGATGGTCGGCATGCGGTCATCTTGCACCTCGCCGTAGGCGATGCGCGTCGTGCCGATCTCGATGACGTCGCCGTCGGTCAGCTTGCTAGCCTGCACCTCGGCGCCGTTGACCCGGACGGGGCCGTGGGCCTTGATGCCGAACCCTTGGCCCTTGAGCGCCTTGACCGTGGCGTGCTGCTCGAGCACGCCGGGCTCCTGGATGCGAACGGAGCTCTCGTCGCCGCAGCCGATCAGGGTCGGAGCGTCGCGGTCCAGAGGGACGGAGGTGCCCGCGAGGGGGCCGGTCTCGACTGTCAGTCGCACGTGCGCGGGTTCGGGTTCGGAGCAGAGGGGCGCTCGCAAGTATTGCAGAGCGTGCCTCAGGTCGCGAGCGGGTCTTGCGCCGTTTCCTGGCTGGTAGGTCGGCGACGCGTCGCGCCAGGGTCTCGCGAGGCGGGGCGCGCCGCGAGCGGGTCATTCGTTACGCTTGTCCAGGCCAACTCACGCTCCCCGGATCCGACATGTGCCGACCACGCCTCGCAGCGCTCCTCCTCTCTGTTTGTATGGCCTCAGCGGTTCCGCTGGTCGCGCAGGGCCACGCGGCGCGTCCCGCGCTCGGCAAGGGCGCGACCGAAGCGTTGGTCGCGCGCTACGCGGCGGCCGCGCACTGGGTTCAGACGGTGGTCGTCTTGCTCTCGCTCAACGCGCATTGGCATCCTGCGGGAGCGGAGATGTTGGTCGCGGCGATGCGCGAACGAGACCCGCGCCTCCGCGCGTTCGGGTTGGAGGCGTTGCTGCGTAGCGACGAGGGGCTGCTGCCCTCGGTCGCCACGACCGCGTTGCTTGACGAGCTCGTGCAGCGTCAGCTCGGGTCGTCGAACGAGCGCTATCGATCGCGGGTCGAGCTGGCCTTGGCGCGCTTGGCGCCGGACGCTGGCGTCAGCGGCAAGCGCGGATGGGCGCGGTGGTGGCGTGAAAACCGTGAGCAGCACGCCCCCGCGGCGTGGGCGGAGGCCGCGCAGCCCAGCGGTGACGGCGGCGGCACGGCCGCAGCCGCGAACCGCGCGTTCGACCTCTACCAGTCGGGCCTGGAGCTGATGATCTGCATCGACTCAACGGGCAGCATGCAGCCAACGATCGACGCCCTGGCGGTGGCCTTGGGCGACATGGTCGACATCCTGGACGGGATCTCGCCCAAGCTCCGTTTGGGCATCGTTCACTACAAGGACGCGGGCGAGCTCGGCGCGAGCGGGGCGAAGGTGATCCAGCCGCTCAACAAGAACATCAAGACCGCGCGCAAGAAGCTCGAGAAGCTGCGCGCCTTCGGCGGGGGCGACCTCCCCGAGGCGGTGCTCGGCGGCTTGGACCTCGCGCTCCACAAGAAGATGAAGTGGCGGCCGGACGCGAACAAGCTCGTGATCGTGATCGGAGACGCGCCGCCGCACCCGCAGCAAGCCTCGCAGCTGGTCGAGCTGGCGCAGGCAGCGTACGAGCGGCCCGGCCAGCACGGCCTCGATCGCAGTAAGCCCGTCACGGGCGCGCGCAAGAAGTCGACGCCGTTCTTGACCTCGACGATGGGGGTGTTCTTGAAGTTCGGCCCCGGCGTTCCCGTCCAGGGCTTGCAGCAATTCCAAGCGTCGCAGGAGCGCATGCGCGCGGACTTCGAGCGCGTCGCTGCTGCTGGCGGCGGGGTGTTCGTCGAGGTCGAGTTCGTCATCGACAGCGTGCAGCCGAAGACGTCCAAGGAGCGCCGCGCCGAGCGTGAGGCCGGCGGCGGCCTCGCCGACGCGGCGACGCGCAAGATCGTCGAGCACATCTTGGTGCTGTCGTTCGGCGAGCGGTTTCGCGTCGAGATGCGGGACTTCGTCCGGGTCTTCTACGAATACAAGGAGGCCGGGCTGATCCGGTGAGCCAGACGTCGCCGCTCAGGCGACGAGCTCGGTCGCGACGCCGCAGGTCGCGCGCAGCTCGACGCACTGTCGGGTGTTCAAGCGCAGCTTGGCGGCTTCGCTGACCTCGACGCCGGGGATCCAGAGCACGCGGTCCTCCGCGTCGACGACGATCGGCAGGCGGTCGCGGTCGTAGCGTGGCACGTGGCGGCTCTGCAGGAACCGGCGCAGCTCGACCTGCTCGTCGCAGCCGAGCGGCTGGAATCGATCGCCGGCGCGGCGCGTGCGCATGCGCCACGGGCCAGGGCAGCTGCGCGGGTCCAGCAGCGCGCGCAGCGGGCCCGCCTCGGACGGCTGCGGGGTCAGCGGCGGCGTCGGATGGCTGAAGGCGCTCAGGGTCCACTCCGTCTCGCCGAACGCTGCTTCGCCGCCGTCGACGACGAGCTGCGGGAGCTCCGACTCGGCGGCGGGCGGCGCGCCCGCGCGGTCGGTGTCGACCAGCAGGAGGCCGTCTCGAAGCCGCTCGACCATCAGCCCGCCGCGACCAGCGACGCGCTTGCCGGCGTCCATGTCGAGCAGCCCCATCACCCGGTCGAGCCAGACCGTGGGCGGCGCTGCGCCGAGCGCGTGCATGCGGACGTGGCTCTGGCGCATCGCTTCGCGCACGAACGGCATGCTGTGAACGTCGATGCCCTTGAGGTCGAGCTCCAAGCGCCATGGCGTCTTGCTGCGCGTCCGCTGAGAAAGCACACGCAGCGCCTGGGCCTCGACGATCTCGTTCGCCGCGCGCGCCGTGCTCGCCACCGTCATGATCGCGACGTCGAGGCCGATGCCCATCCGCTTGCGCAGCGAGGGGATCGTCCGGTGCCGCAGCTCGTTGCGGGCAAGTCGGACGTCGTCGTTGGTGACGTCGTGGAAGGGCTGCTCACCAAAGCGCTCGATCAGGCTCTCGATGGTCGTCCGACGCGTGCGGAGCATCGGCCGCACGAGCAGCAGCGGATACGCGTCGTCGCCGAGCCAGCGTGACTCAGGGATCCCGGCGAGCCCGCGCGGCCCCGTGCCCCGCAGCATGCGGAACAAGACCGTCTCCAGGTTGTCGTCGGCGTGGTGCGCCGTCACGAGCATCCGGGCGCCGACGTCGCGCGCGCAGGCCTCGAGGGCTGCATAGCGCGCGTCGCGGAGGGCGTCCTCTCCGGGCGTCTCGCTCTGGGACCAGCGGAGGTGTTCGATCTGGCAGGGCACCTCGAGCCGGTCGCAGAGCTCAGCTACATGCTGGGCGTTGGCGGCGCTGTCAGGTCGCACGCCGTGATCTACATGGGCGACCCGCAGGGGGCCGGGCAGCCGCCCCTCCTCTCTCAGCCGTGTGAGCGCGAGCAGCAGCAAGGTGCTGTCCATGCCGCCAGAAATCGCCGCTAACACCGCGCTTTCCGCGGCGACGTTCTCGTAGCGCGAGAGCGTGCGCGCGCAGGTGTCGAGCAAACGGAGGAAACTGTCCATTGGAAGCTGAGGGCCGGCAGCTAGACTGCTCGCGCGTTTTTCCACGCAAGTTCGTCCAACCCATAGGAGCTTACCCCGCCATGGCCACCAAGGTCGCCATCAATGGTTTTGGCCGTATCGGCCGCCTCGTCTTCCGCGCGCTCGCCGAGCAAGGCCTGCTCGATGAACTCGACGTCGTCGCCGTCGGTGACATCGTCCCGGCTGACAACCTCGCCTACCTGCTGAAGTACGACTCGATCCAGGGTCGCTTCGACGGCGAGGTAAGCTCAAAGAAGTCGTCGCCTGAGCTTGCGGAGGACGACGTGATCGTCGTCAACGGCAAGGAGATCCGCGTGGTCTCGGCGCGGACCCCTGACGGGCTCCCGTGGAAGGAGATGGGCGTCGAGCTCGTCATCGAGTCGACGGGCTTGTTCGTCCAGGACGAGAAAGCCCGCGGGCACATCACCGCGGGCGCCAAGAAGGTGGTGATCACGGCGCCCGGCAAGGGCGACATGCCGACGGTCGTTTTGGGCGTGAACGACGACAGCGTCGACTTCGCCGCCGCGGACATCGTCTCGAACGCGTCTTGCACGACCAACTGCCTGGCGCCGCTGGTCCACGTTATCCTCAAGGAAGGCTTTGGCCTGACCGAGGGGCTGATGACGACGGTCCACGCCTACACGGCGACCCAAAAGACGGTCGACGGTCCGTCGAAGAAGGACTGGAAGGGCGGGCGGACCGCGGCGCAGAACATCATCCCGTCGTCGACGGGGGCGGCCAAGGCGGTCGGGCTTGTGCTGCCGCAGGTCCAAGGCAAGCTGACTGGCATGGCGCTGCGCGTGCCGACGCCGACCGTGTCGGTCGTCGACTTGACGTTCAAGACCGAGAAGGAGACGTCGCTCGACGAGATCAAGGCGGCGCTTAAGCGGGCGTCGGAGACCTACATGAAGGGGATCCTGGAGTACACCGACGACGAGGTCGTCAGCTCGGACTTCATCCACCACAAGGCGTCGTCGATCTTCGACGCGGGCGCTTCGATCGAGCTCAACAAGAACTTCTTCAAGTTGGTGAGCTGGTACGACAACGAGTGGGGCTACAGCAACCGCGTCGTCGAGCTCTCGAAGAAGCTCGCCGCGGCGATCTAGCCCCGCCTCTCTGGAGACCGCGAGCGCGCCGATGAGCTACCAGGCGATCACGGATCTAGACCTCTCCGGCAAGCGCGTCCTGATGCGGGTGGACTTCAACGTCCCGCAAGACAAGGCGACGCTCGCGATCACCAACAACCAGCGGATCGTCTCGGCGCTGCCGACGATCCGCCACGCGCTCGAGCGCGGCGCCTCGGTGGTGCTGGTGTCGCACCTCGGCCGGCCCAACGGCGAGCGGGTCGAGCGCTTCTCGTTGCGCCCGGTCGCGGCCGAGCTGGAGCGGCTGCTCGGGGCGCCCGTGCAGTTCGTCGATGACTGCGTCGGCGATCAGGCTGCGGCGGCGACGGCTGGCCTCGCGCCAGGCGCGGTCGTGCTGCTGGAGAACGTGCGCTTTCACATCGAGGAGGAGGGCAAGCGCAAGGTGGTCGACGCGGACGGCAATAAGTCGAGCGAGAAGGCCGACCCAGCAGCCGTCGCGCGCTTCCGCCGCGACCTCGCCGCGCACGGCGACGTCTTCGTCAGCGACGCGTTCGGCGCCGCGCACCGCGCCCACAGCTCCGTGAGCGGCGTCGCCGAACACCTGCCGTCAGCCTGCGGCTTCTTGCTCCAGAAGGAGCTCGACGCCTTCGGCAAGGTTTTGAGCGCCCCGGCGCGCCCGTTCGTCGCGATCCTCGGCGGCGCCAAGGTCAGCGACAAGCTGCCCGTGATCGAGAACCTTCTGCCGAAGGTCGACAAGCTCATCATCGGCGGCGCGATGGCGTACACGTTCCTCGCCAAGATGGGCCGCGCCGTCGGGGGCTCCCTGGTCGAGCAGGACCTGATGGACGAGGCAGGTCGGGTCATGTCCATGGCCGCCAAGCAGGGCAAGGAGCTGCTGCTGCCTGTCGACCACGTCTGCGCGGCGGCCTTCGCCGCCGACAGCCCCGCCAGCGTGCACGCCGGCGACATCCCAGACGGCTTGATGGGCCTCGACGTCGGGCCGCAGACCGTCGATCAATACGTCGCGGCGCTGCACGGCGCCCGCACGATCATCTGGAACGGGCCGATGGGCGTGTTCGAGATGGACGCGTTCTGCAAAGGGACCGAGGCGGTCGCGCAGTCCGTCGCGGACGCGACGGCCGCGGGCGCGTTCACGGTGGTCGGCGGCGGCGATTCGGTCGCTGCAGCCGAGAAGCTCGGGATCGTCGACAAGCTCAGCCACGTGTCGACCGGCGGCGGCGCGAGCCTCGAGCTGCTCGAGGGCAAGGCGCTGCCCGGCGTCGCTGCGCTGGCCAAGTGACGTCGCGAGCGGGCCGCGCTAGACGCGCAGCGCGCCCTCAAACTGGTTGACGCGGGCGACCGCGTGCCAGAGGTCGTCCTCGATGAAGTGCGGCTCGACCTGGTAGGCGCCGTCTTGGCCGGCCATGCCGGTGCGGACGAGGATGGTGCCGAGCTCGGCGCGCTGCGCTGCGAGGATGTCTGAGGTCGTGTGCCCGATCATCCAGCAGCGGTGGAGGTCCAGGTCGAACTCCTGCTGGGCCATCTTGAAGATGCCGGGGCCGGGCTTGCGGAACACGCTCTCCTTCTTGAAGCGGCCCTTGCCCTTGGGGTGATAGGGGCACGAGTAGATCTTGGTGATCGGCACCTGCTCGGCGTGCATCCGCTCGAGGAAGGCCTCGCAGAACTTCGTGAACTCCCGCTCACGGTATTTCCCGAACGCGATGTCGGTCCGGCTGGTCGCGACGAAGATGCGGAACTGCTGCGGGTCGATGCGCTTGAGGGCTTCGATGGCCCGCTCGAGGTAGGGGATGCTGCCGTCTTCGCTGCGTCGTGCTTGCTCGACGAGCACGCCGTCGAGTTCGAAGAAGAAGCCCTGTTGGTCGGGGATCTTGGCCATGGAGGTTTCGTTTGGTTCGGTGCGGCGTAGGCGGGGCGCCTCGCCGCCCTTGGCATCGGAAGATTTCCGAGGTCCCTTGAGCGCGAAGATGGAGGTTCTGGGAAGTCCGGCGGCGCCATAGCTGCGCGTCGTGGGCTCGCCGCGCGCACGCGGCAGCCCGGCGCGGCGTCCGCGGCGCGAGCTCTCGTGGGCGGCCGGTGGACAACCCGACGGGCGGGCATAAGCTCCGCAGCATGGCCGCGCTCCGCACCGCTTGCATCGTCGCCCTGGCCGCGCTCTCAGCCCCCTCGCTGCAGGCGCAGCGCGGCGACCGCGCGGGAGAGCAGCAGGTGCTGCTGCCCGACTCCGTCCAGGTGCCGCCGGCGATCGTGCGGACCCCGGAAGAGGAGCGGCAGACCTTTCACCTGCCCAAGGGCTTCGAGGCTCGGCTGTTCGCCGCCGAGCCGATGGTCCAGGACCCGGTGGTGGCGACCTGGGACGGCGACGGCCGCATGTGGGTGTGTGAGTTCACCAACTACATGCTGGATATCGAGGCGACCGACGAAGCCGCGCCGACCGGCCGCGTCGTCGTCCTGCACGACGATGACCACGACGGCGCGGCGGATCGCTCGACGGTCTTCGCCGACGGCTTGGTGCTGCCGCGCGCGGTGCTGCCGATGCGCGGCGGAGCCCTGGTCATCACGCCGCCGAACCTCGTCTGGATGCCTGACGCCGACGGTGACCTCGTCGCGGATGGCCCGCGCGAGGTCGTGATGGGCGGGTTCGAGGCCGGCACCGGCAACCCCGAGCACTCGGGTAACGGCTTGGTGTGGGGGCTCGACAACCACATCCACCTCGCCAACGACCGGCGGATGCTTCGGTGGCGCGGCGTCGGCGACTTCGAGGTCGTCGCAGGCAACGGCGGCGGGCAGTGGGGGCTGTCGATGGACGACCGCGGCCGCTTCTACTTCAACAACAACTCGGACTGGCTGCGCTGCGACCTGCTGCCGAACCGCTATGGCGCGGTCGCGCAGGACCTCGGCGGGCTCCCTGGGCTCAGCCACCGCGTCACCAGTGACCAGCGGACTTGGCCGGCGAGGATCACGCCAGGCGTCAACCGCGGCTACCGCCAGGGGCTGCTCAAGGACTACAAGCTGACGCGGACGACGGGGACCTGTTCTCCCTGCGCGTACCGCGGCGCGCTGCTGCCGTTCAACGGCGACGTGTTCGTGTGCGAGCCCTGCGGCAACCTCGTGCGGCGATTCCAGCTGCGCGAGCATGACGGCCGCCTCGCCGGAGACAACGCCTACGACGCGGTCGAGGACGAGTTCCTGACCTCGACCGACGAGCGCTTCCGCCCCGTCGACATCAAGAACGGCCCGGACGGCGCGCTCTACATCGTGGACATGTATCGCGGCGTCATCCAACACCGCAACTACGTCACGTCCTTCCTGCGTGACCAGGTCGAGAAGCGCGACCTCGAGCAGCCGGTGCACAAGGGGCGGATCTGGCGGGTCGTGCCGAAGGCGCCTGCGACGCGGGGGCGGTCACCGACGCTGTCCACCTGGGGGCCTGCTGCGGCGGCGATGGCGCTCGCGGATCCGAGCGGCGCGGTCCGCGACGTCGCGCTGCAGCACTTGGTGCAGAACGACGTGCAGGCGGCGCTACCGACGGTCCGCGGCCTGCTCGAGCACCCGCGCCCTGCGGTGCGGATCGCGGCGCTCGCGGCCATCGACGGCCTGGGGGCTTGGTCGACGCCTGAGGGGCGCCGCTACACCCGAGACCTCGACGCTGGCGTGCAGAGCTTCGCGTGGCAGCACGCCGGCCCGGCGCTGGCGCGCTATGACACGCACCTGTGGCGGTCGATAGAGCGGCTCGGGCGCGACGCGCCGGCGACCGTCCGCTGGCACGCGGCGCTTGCGGTGGGCGACGCGCTGCGGCATGAAGATCGGAGCGATGAGCGGGTGCTGGTGCGCGGGGTCCGTAGGCTCGCATCGTTCGTCGCTGACGCGCCCGATGACGCCGTCCTCCGCGGCTGCGTCGCCACCGCCGCGCACCCGGACATCGCCGCGGTGCTCGCCGAGCTCGTCGGTGGCGAAGGCGACCCTGAGGCCCTGCGCGGCGCGGTCGCGGACCTCTCGAAGCGTGCCATGCGCAGCCGGAACACGGGCGCGCAGCGCGACGTGCTCGCGTTGGCGGGGCGCGTCGACGCTGGGCCCTTGCGCCGCGCGCTGCTCCAGGGTGCGGCCGGCGCGCTGCCCAAAGGCAACCGCAGGGTGGGGTGGCTCAACCTGGGCGACGCGCCCGCGGCCCTCGCGAGGCTGAGTAAGGACGCGGACCTCAAGGTGCGGCGGAGCGCGCAGGCGCTGCTGGGCGCCGTGCGCGTCGGCGGCGCGGCTGCGCCTGGCGCCGTCACCAGCTTGTCCGCGGGCGAGAAGGCGCGGGTGGAGCGAGGC
>JAYYEE010000035.1:0-4938 GCA_036160175.1 Planctomycetota bacterium | reverse complement strand
GAATAACCGTCGACAGCGTGCGTCATCAGGAAGGGGTCGGGCTTGTGCTTCTTGAGCACCCCGAGATATGGCACGTGCCCGCGCTGCTGACACACTTCGATCAGGCGCCGCATCACGCGCGGCGCCTCGGCCTTGGGCACGAACGGCTGGAACTGGATCAGGCCTCCCGGCTTGGTCATCCACTGCCACCGTGGCACGTAATCGAGCAAGAAGTGGAACGCGCCGTGCGTCTGCAGGTAGGGCGAGTTGCGCTGCTCGCGCGCGCCGGCCGCGAACTTCAGCGCGTTAACGAGCCCGACCTGCCCTGACTTCACCGCCAGCCACATTCCGGGCCACAACCAGCCCTTGGGGACGACGCCGAAGAGCGTCGTCGGGACGTCCTGCAACGAAGGGTCGTAGAAGCGCAGCCCGTCAGGGTCCTCGCCCGGCGCCATCTGATCCGCGCGGTGCATGAGCCCGCGCCCGAGGCGCGCGCCCTTGGCGTGGAGGTCGACCCAACTGACGAGGTAGTCGGCGCGCTCGTGGAGGTCTTCGAGGATCTCGAAGTTGTGGTCGAGATCACGCGCGACGATGCCCCAGACGCGCAGCCGTCCAGAGTGCACGCGCTTCGTCTCGATCTCCAGCTTGGTGAAGCAGCCGAGCATCCCAAACCCGCCGATAGCGGCGTGGAAGAGCTCTGGGTTCGCGTCGCGAGAGCAGCGCACGAGCTCGCCCTTGGGCGTCATCAACTCGAAGCTGCGCACCCCCTCGCCGAAAGCGCCGAGGCGGTAGTTGTTCTTGCCGTGGATGTTCATCGCCGCGGCCCCGCCCATCGTCACCTGCATGGTCCCGCTGACGACGCGCGGCCAGTAGCCGTAGCCGATGGAACGCTTCCAGAGGTCACGGATCGTGACGCCAGGCTCGCACATGGCCACGCCGGTCGCCGGATCGAACGACAGGATCTTGTTCATGCTCGTCAAGTCGAGCACGTGGCCGTCGTTGTTGGTCGAGGCGTCGCCGTAGCTGCAGCCCGCGCCGCGCAGGGCCAGCGAGGAACCACGTCGCGAGACATCGGCGAACGCGTCGGCCACCTGCTCGACGGTCTGCGGGCGGAAGACGCGAGCTTGCCCGCCGACGGACATGCCGAAGCCCGTCACCGCCTCCTCGCTCCACGCGGGGCCGTGTTCCGAGATGGGCGTAGTAGAGCTCGTCATGGCAAGGTCATAGGACGCCGCGCGCCGCAGCGGCTCAGATCGAGAGCTTGCGGAACAAAAACGACGGGATGCTTCGAATCACGAACATGATCAGCCGCCACTTCGCCGGCACGTAGGCGATCGCCTTCTTCCGGTCGCGCGCCTTCAAGATCAGTTCTGCCGCCTTATCGGCAGCGATCGCGCCCTTTAGCTGGAGCCCCGCTGTCATCGGCGTCTCGACGAACCCTGGACGGATGGTCGTCACCTGGACCCCGTGGCGCCAGAGCCGGTTGCGCAGCGCCTCTAGGTAGGTGTCCATCCCGGCTTTGCTGGCGGTGTAGACGGGCCGACCGACGCGGCCTCGGTCCTGCGCGACGGAGGTGACCCCCACGATGCAGCCGCGCTGGCGCGCCTGGAAACGCCGCGCCGCGGCGTTCCCCCAGGCGATCGCGCCGAGGAAGTTGACCTGGACTTGCGCGCGGTCCTTTTCGAGGTCGAACTCGTCGGGGCCGACCTCAGGCATCACGCCCGCGACGAAGTGCAGCTCGTCCACCTCGCCGAGGTCGGCCTCGACCTGCTCGAACAGCGCGTCGACGTCGTCGACGTTTGCGGCGTCGTGCACGTAGGCCTTGGCGACCTCCGCCCCTCGCGACTCGTTGAGCAGCGCCACCTGCGCGTCGAGCTCAGACTGCCGGCGCGCCAGCAGCGCCACCTTGCGGCCGGCGCCTCCGAGGCGGCGGGCGACTGCGAGGCCGATGCCGGACGACGCGCCGACGACGATGCAGGTGCCGTTGCGGGAACTCATGGGCTTGAAGAGAGGCCCAGCGCGCGCCGATTGCAACCGCGCCGGGCTTCGAACGTAGACGAGCTTGCCGCGGACACCGCCTCGGCTCATCATCGCGGCATGCGATGGGTGATCCTTGGTGTGGTGCTTTTCGGAGCGAACGGGCTGGTCGCGCAGCGTGCAGCCGCCCCGCGGCCGCCCAAGCGGTTGTTCGTCGACAGCGTCGTCGCCAGCGTCAACGACAGCGCCATCCTCCAAAGTCAGCTGTTCTCGACGGCGTCCGGCTCCATCCTGGGCGCCGAGGCCCAGGCAGGGCGGCCGCTGGCCCGCGAAGAGATCGAGCAGATGATCACCCGCGACCTGCGCTCGCTCATCAGCGACTACCAGATGGCCCAGGCCGCGCGATCGTTCGGGAACTTGCCCCCGGACCGATTCGACATGATCCTCGAGTCCCAGCTGGAGCAGGACAAAGAGGACCGACGCCGAGACCTCGGCGGCTGGGGCGAGCTCAGCGCCGAGCTTGAGCGGACGGGCCAGACCTGGCGGACCTACGCCGACAGCCAGCGCATGGAGAAGCTGCAGATGCTGGCTGAGCAGTTCTCGATCTACGAGCGCCTACGCAAGCAGTCCAACCTCTACCTGACGCCGCGCATGCTGCGCGACACCTACGCCCAATACCGCGATCAGTTCGTGCGCAAGGCGATGGCGCAGGTCTCGATGGTCACGTTCCGCGGCCCCGACGCGGCCAAGCGCGCCAAGGAGGCGTCGGACGTGTGGGCGGACCAAGTGTTGACCGCGCGAGAACTCGCTGACCGCTTTGGACCCGCGACGCCGCTGCTCTCGATGCGCGCGAAGTCGCTACAGCCTCGCATCCGCGACTTCGCGCTGCAGGGGCCGGTCGGCAACGTCTCGGACCCCATCCCGCGGTCGAACGGGCTCGTCGACGTCGTCAAGGTGATGCAGTTCTTGCCTGCGCGGGACGGCAAGTTCACCGACCCAGACGTCCAAGCAGACATCCGCCGTATCGCCAGCGACCAAGTCCTCCGCGAGTTCCGCGAGCAGGCGCTCAACCGGGCCCGCCAACGCACCGAGGTCTGGATCTACCAGAACGGCCGACGGGTGCGCATCAAATAGCGTAAGAACTTCTTATAGAGGTCCTTACGGCCCCTCTGTGAGCGCGGGACGCGTCCGATCGCGCGCCGGTGGTTGCGACCGGGCGCGCCGCTGGCTCTACTTTCTCGCCCCTCTCTGAACCTCCCTGGAGATCGCCCGTTCAGATACGTGGGCGCGCCATGCGCCCTCGTCACTCAGGCCCTCCAGGCTGCCGCGACTCCCGCGGCGCCCGAACCTCAGGTCCAATCATGGTCCAACTCGACCCAACCAAGATCCAAGTTCAGTCCAACGCTGCCCCCATCTGGGAGCAGGAAGAGACCTTTCAGGAGATGATGGCGGAGCGCCTGCGTAAGGCGCCGTACCTCTTCATCTCAGCTGGCTTCCACGTCGTCATCGCCCTCCTCGTCATCGCGCTGATGCCGCCCGAGGAAAAGAAGGACAAGAGCGCGGTCGTCGAGATGCAGATGAACGATGAGGAGCAGATTGAAGAGCCGCCTCCGCCGCCGCCGCCGGAGACGAAGACCGAAGAGGTCACCGAAGAGGTGGTGGTGACGGAGACCACGGTCACGGAGACCGAAGAGGCCTTCGACAACACCGACAGCGAAGAGATCTCCAAGGAGTCGGCCTTCGACTCCAACCAGTGGAACTCCGCGGTCGGCCTCGGCGGCGGCGCGGGCGGTCGCTACGGCGGGCGCGGCGGCGGTCGCGGCGGCAAGGGCGGCGGCAAGTCCTACGCGGCGGCGATCGACGCCGGCCTCAAGTGGCTCGCGGCGCACCAAGACGACGACGGCAAGTGGGACACCGACGGCTTCATGAAGCACGACCTCGCCGACGGCGGGGAGATCTGTGACGGGCCCGGCAACGCCGTCCACGACGTGGGCGTCACCGGCCTCGCGCTGCTCGCCTTCCTCGGCGACGGCAGCACGATGCGCGCCGGCCCCTACAAGGCGAACATCAAGAAGGGCGTCAACTGGCTGCGCAAGCAACAGCAAGAGAACGGGCTCTTCGGCACCAACGCGTCACACGACTTCATCTACGACCACGCGATCGCGGCCTACGCGATGTGCGAGGCCTACGGCCTGTCGAACAGCAAGCTGCTGAAGAAGAACGCGCAGCGCGGCATCAACTACCTCGAGTCGCACCGCAACCCCTACTCGGTGTGGCGCTACCAGCCCCGCGATAACGACAACGACATCTCGGTCACCGGCTGGTGCATCATGGCCTACGAGTCGGGCGAGTTCTTCGACCTCCAGATCAACAAGTCGGCCCTCGACCTGTGCGAGACCTACCTCGACCAGGTCAGCGACGCCACCGGCAAGCACGGCTACACCAAGCAGGGCGAAGGCAGCTCGCGGAAGCCCGGCGACCACGGCACCAAGTTCCCGATCGAGAAGGGCGAGGCGCTGACCGCGGTCGGCCTGTTCTGCCGCTTCTTCATGAACCAGGATCCGAAGGAGAAGCCGATCATGAAGGCTTCTGCCGACCTGCTGCGCAGCAAGCCGCCGGTCTGGGACGAGAAGAGCGGCTCGATCGACCACTACTACTGGTACTACGCGACCTACGCGCTCTACCAGTACGGCGGCGCCCACTGGAACGAGTGGAAGAAGAAGCTGGAGTCTTCGGTCGTGAAGAACCAGCACCGCTCGGCAGCGGAGAAGAACCTGCTCGGCTCGTGGGACCCGATCGGCGCCTGGGGTGAGGACGGCGGCCGCGTCTACTCGACGGCCATCCTCGTGCTGACGCTCGAGGCCTACTACCGCTACTCGCGCCTCGTGCGCTGACCAGACGCCTCTACGAGGGTCCTTGCGAGCGGCCCGCGCCAGCCCCGATGGGCGGGCCGCGCTGCGTTTCGGTCGGCGCCTACCACCC
>JAYYEE010000034.1:0-6318 GCA_036160175.1 Planctomycetota bacterium | reverse complement strand
CGGCGAGCAGGGCCTCGGCCGCCGCTCGGTCCGCCGGGCGTTGGCTCTCGACGAGCGTGATCGCGCGCGCGCGCGCGCTGCGGTCGCCGCTGATGACTGCGCCCGCGAGGTTGTCCGGATTCGCCACGCCCTCAACGTAGGGCACGGCCCCAGGCATCGCCACGAGATCCGTCCCCCGAGGACGCTAGCCGTCGCGTCGGGTGTGCTGCTCGATGAGGCCAAGGAGCGACACCGCTGCCTTGGGGATCACGGTGCCCGGGCCGAACACGTCCGCGACGCCGGCCTCCAAGAGGGCCGCGCGGTCTTGCTCGGGGATCACGCCGCCAGCGACGACCAGGATGTCTTCGCGGCCTTTGGCGCGGAGCGTCGCGACCAGCTCTGGGACGAGCGTCTTGTGGGCGCCGGCGAGCGTGCTGATACCGCACACGTGCACGTCGTTCTCGATGGCCTGTTGGGCGACCTCGTCAGGCGTCTGGAACAGCGGGCCGATGTCGACGTCGAAGCCCATGTCCGCGAACGCGCTGGCGATCACGCGCGCGCCCCGGTCGTGCCCGTCCTGGCCCATCTTGGCGACGAGCATGCGCGGCCGCCGTCCAGTCAGCTTGAGGAATGCCTCGCTGCGCTCCTGCGCTTCCGTGAGTTCACCCATGGCTTTGCCGGCGGCAGCATACACGCCGGCGACGGCCTTGGGGTTGGCGGTGTGACGACCGAAGACCTCTTCCATGGCGTCGCTGACCTCGCCGACCGTGGCGCCCAGGCGGACCGCTGCTACGGCGAGGCCGAGCAGGTTGCCGTCGCCGCGGGCACCAGCGGTCACTGCGGCGAGCGCCCGCTGGACCGCGCCTTCGTCACGCTCATCGCGGAGCCGCCGCAGGCGCTCGATCTGCGCAGCGCGCACGGCCGTGTTGTCGATCGAGAGGATGTCGAGCGGCTCTTGCTCGCTCGGCTCGTACTTGTTGACGCCGACGATCGTCTCCTCGCCGGAGTCGATCGCGGCTTGTCGCCGCGCGGCGGCCTCTTCAATGCGGAGCTTCGGCAGCCCCGCCTCGATGGCCTTTGTCATGCCGCCCATGCCCTCGACCTCTTGGATCAGCGTCCAGGCTTTGCGCGCGAGCTCGTCGGTGAGCGCCTCGACGTAGTGAGAGCCGGCGAGGGGGTCCGCGGCGTGGGTGACGTGGCTCTCCTCCTGCAGGATCAGCTGGGTGTTCCGGGCGATGCGCGCGGAGAAGTCCGTGGGCAGCGCGATCGCCTCGTCGAGCGCGTTCGTGTGCAGCGACTGGGTCCCGCCCAGCACGCCGGCGAGCGCCTCCAGGCAGGTGCGAACGACGTTGTTGTAGGGGTCTTGCGCCGCGAGCGACCAGCCCGACGTCTGGCAATGCGTGCGCAGCGCCATCGACTTGGGGTTCTTCGCGCCGAAGGCCTTGACGATCTTGGCCCAGAGCAGGCGGGCCGCACGGAGCTTGGCGACCTCGGTGAAGAAGTTCATCCCGAGCGCGAAGAAGAACGACATGCGGCCGGCGAGCCGGTCGACGTCGAGCCCGGCGTCGATGCCGGTCCGCAGGTACTCGAGGCCGTCCGCCAGGGTATAGGCGAGCTCGAGGTCTGCAGACGCGCCGGCCTCGTGGATGTGGTAGCCGCTCACCGAGATGGTGTTGAACTTAGGCATGTGCTCACCGCACCACGCGAAGATGTCCTTCACGATCCGCATGCTCGGCGCCGGCGGATAGATGTAGGTGTTCCGGACCATGAACTCCTTGAGGATGTCGTTCTGGATGGTCCCGGTGAGTTGTTCGCTGCTGACACCTTGCTCTTCAGCAGCCGCGATGAACAGCGCGAGGATCGGGATGACCGCGCCGTTCATGGTCATGGACACGGAGACCTTGTCGAGCGGGATGCCGTCGAACAGGATCCGCATGTCGGCGATCGAGTCGATCGCGACGCCTGCCATGCCGACGTCGCCCGCTACGCGCTCATGGTCGCTGTCGTAGCCGCGGTGGGTCGCGAGGTCGAACGCGACGCTGAGCCCTTGCTGGCCGCTCTTGAGCGCCTGTCGATAGAACGCGTTGGTCTTCTCGGCGGTCGAGAAGCCGGCGTATTGACGGATCGTCCAGGGCCGCTTCGCGTACATCGTCGCGTAGGGGCCGCCGAGGAACGGAGGAGTGCCTGGGAGTCCGCCGACGTGCGGCGCATCGCTCGGGGCGTAGAGGACGCGGTGGTCGACGCCGTCTGGGCTCGTCCAGGGCGGCAGCGCGGCGTTGCCGTCCGCGCGCGCGTCTGGCGGCGGCGCGGAGAACTCGTCGAAGCCGTAGGGCAGCTTGGTGAAGTCGGGGTTCATTGCAGCCTGCGCAATCTAGTCCACTGAGGTGACTTCTACAGTCTACAAGCCCGGGAACGCGCGGCCTGCGCTCGCGCTGTGAGCGAGCGGCCTATCGCCGCCACGCCAACTGGATCAGCACGGCGCCGTGGTCGGACGGAAACGTCCGTTCTAGCGTTGGCAAGGCCTCGTCCTCCCAGACCTCCGGCAAGACGCGCGCTCGTCGAGGCTCGAGCCGCCAGCCGCCGCCGCGCGGGTTCTTGAGGTAGAGGCGGTCGATGCGATCGAAGGCTTGGTCTTCGCCGTTGGTCCGGCGGCGGAACATCGGAGACCACGTGATGCCCGGGCGTTGCACGGGGTTGGGGTAGAGTGCGCGGAAGGTGTCCGTGAACCCAGCATCCTGCATCGCGCGGCTGACCGGCAGCGGGACCGCGCGGCGGTTGCGGTAGATGCGCGCGGTGTCCGGTGTCCAGTCGAGGTGGGACGGCGTGTTCCAGTCGCCGCCTACGAGCAGCGGCACGGTTGCCTCGAGATGGCCGCGGCCGCTGAGGTGTTCGAGCAGCGCTTGGGCTTGGGGTAGCCGCGATGAGCGCACGCTCTCGGCGAGCAGCAGCTCCTTATCCGACATGGACGGATTGTCACGCAGCTCATATCCGGGGAACGCGCGGTAGTCGATCCAGATGCTGTAGGCGAGGAACTCGCGTGAGCGCGCGTCGCGGACCCGAACGCCGACCCCGTGCCAGGGGTGATGGAAGAAGCGCGCGGTGATCTCCTCCCTCGACAGCACGCACAGGTGCGGGCTGTCTGCTTGGTGGCACTGCCAACCGAGCTCGGCGGCGATCCAACGGCCCAGGGTCGGCCGGTCGCCGTTGACGTCGTAGCTCTCTTGCATGAGGACGAGGTCCGGTTCGGCATCGCGGATAACGCGTAGCGCCTTCTCGGCGCCGTTCTCGACGTCGTTGGCGCCGTGCAGCACGTTCCACACGAGCACGTCCAACGTGTCCTCTTCCGCAGCGGCCGGCGCGGTCGAGCAGGACCAAGAGAGCAAGACCAGCCAGGACACGAAGGCAGCGCGGAGCATGCCCGCATCGTAGCGGCTCGGACCCAAAGACTCAGTCGTCTTGGCCTGGCACTCGCCGGGCGGCGGCGAAGGAGGCCGCGACGCGACGCGGCTCTTCGTCCTCGCGGTGCGCGAGAACGGCGGCGAGCGCAGAGCGGAGCTCGCGCGCGCCGAACGCACCGTCGAGCAGCGACGCCGCGCCGAGTCCGCGCCACCACGTCGCCTCGTCGCGAGGGACCCTCGTCGGAGTCGACAGCGCCTGCGCGCACGCCTGCGCGTCTGCGCTCAGCAGCGCCCGGCACGGCGTCGGTCGCGCCTCATAGACAGCGCAGCGCCCATCGACGAGCAGCGGGCACCGACGGCCAGCGAGCTCTCCCCAGGACTGCGACGCTGTCTGTGCTTGCTCCTCCGCGACGCGGCCGCAGAGCCCGGCTCCGCGGATCGCCTCGGCCAGCAGCATGGCTTCTGCGAGGCGGACACCGACCGGGAAATGGCAGCAGTGATCACAGCCGCTGTGGCACGCGGCCTGCTGCGGCGACGTCGCGTGGACCGTGGCGTGGACCGCGCGCGCCCGCGCTGGGCCGTGCGTGCCTGCGCACGCGGCGCTGGCGCGCTCGAGGCCTGCGTAGTATTCGCGTTGCGTGGTGCTCATCGCCGCCGGTGGGGGGCGTCAGCGCCCGATGAGCCGGTAGATGTCTAGGTCGGGAGAGATGACCTTGAGGACGAGCAGGAGGCCGATCACCACGGCTGCGACCATCGAGAAGATCACCGCTTCGGCGGCCAACCGCGCCGAGAACTCCTTCTGCCGGCGCGATCGGCTGGGTCGGGTCGGCGCGACGCTTGGGTAATTGGCTTCGTCATCTCCGTCGAGCGCCGCGGCAGCGTTGCTGGGCAGGATCAGGCGATCCAGTCGTCGCAGCACGGCTTCGGCGTCTTGCGGCCGGTCGGCCGGGTCCTTCGCCATCATCGACTGCAGGATCAGCTGGTGCAGCTGGTAGGGGATCTGGATGCCCTGGTCGAGCAGCGACGGCGGCGTGCGCTTGACGTGGCCTTGCGCCATCTCCTTGCGGTCACCTTGAAAGGGAGGGGCGCCCGCGAGCGCGGCGTAGGCTGTGCAGCCGAGGGAGTAGATGTCAGCGCGCCCGTCTAGCGGCTCCTTGCGGAGTTGCTCCGGCGCCATGAAGGCGATCGTGCCGGCGTGCGCTTCGGCCGCCGCGAGGCCTAGGTCGGTGAGCTTCGCTTGGCCCTCCTCGGTCATCAGCACGTTGCCAGGCTTGACGTCGCGGTGGACGAGGCCGGCAGCGTGCGCGACCTTGAGCGCGTGCGCGAGGTCGCGGATCAGGCGCAGGGCGTCGGGCCACTCCATCGGGCCGTCGCGGCGGAGCTGCTGCGCGAGGCTGCCACCTTCGACGAGCTCCATAGAGAGGAAGTGGTCACCGCCGCTTTCGCCGACGTCGTAGACCTGAACGAGGTTTGGCGCGCTTAGCTTCGCGGCGACGCGAGCTTCATCGAGGAAGGCCTCGACGCGCTGCTGGGCCGCTGCTTGGTCGGCCTGCTTCAAGACCTTCAGCGCGACCTGGCGCCTGAGCTTGAGCTGCTCCGCGCGGTAGACGACGCCGAAGCCGCCCTCGCCGATCCGCGCGTCGATGCGGTAGCCGGGGATCTCCAGGTCCGCGGCCGCCTTCGCCGGCGCCGCCTTCACCGGCGCCGCCTTCGCCGGCGCCGCTGGCGCAGGTGTTCGCTCGGGCGGCGAGGGCATCTCGAAGCGCGCCAAAGTGCTCCCTAGTCGGCACTCGTCTCCGGGAAGCAGCTCGACCCGCGCCTTGCGGTCGCCGCCTTGCGTGATCCCGTGGGTCGAGCGGAGGTCGTTGATGCAGATTTTACCGTCCGTGTAGATGGCGACGCAGTGCTCGCGCGACACGCTGGTGTCTGAGATCTGGATGCCGCACGAAGACGCGCGCCCGATGGTTACCAGCTCGTCGGGTCGGAGCTGGTGCTGACGGACTTCGCCGTGGACTGTCACGCTGAGCACCGCAGGCTTCATCACTGTCGAAGGTAGCGGGCCCGTGGCCTCGCGTCAGCATGCGGTCGCGCGACTTGCGGGCGCGGATCTCGTCTCAGCGGAGAGATCTTGCGCGTCGCTTGCTATCGTCAAGCGCTGTCCCCCCGATCTACAGCTATGCAGACTACCGCAGGAAGTTCGTTCGTCTTTGCTCTGGCCCTGGGCCTGGGCGCCCCGGCCTTGCTCGCTCAGGAGCCCGCCGCCGAGAAGGCCGCGCCGGTCTTTGAAGATGGTCAAGCCCAGGTCGTCGAGGCGTTCCGGAACCCGCGCGACTGGGTCCGGCACTGGTTGTGGGTCGAGACCGACTTCGACACCGACGGGGACGGCAAGAAGGACCGGATGCACGTGGACGTGACCCGGCCCAAGCAGACCGACACGGAGGGCCTCAAGGTCCCGGTCGTCTACGAGACCAGCCCCTACTTCGCGGGCATTGGTTCGAGCGGCCAGGAGTACTTCTGGAACGTGAAGCACGAGGTCTCTGCCGAGCCGCCCAAGCGCCCGGAGATGCCCGAGATCAAGTTCCGCGCCAAGGCCGGCATGATCGCGCGCGGCGAGGTGGCTACGTGGGTGCCGCGCGGCTTCGCGGTGGTGCACTCATGCTCGCCTGGCACCGGGTGGTCGCAGGGTTGCCCGACGATCGGCGGCGACAACGAGTCGTTTGCGCCGAAGGCGGTCATCGACTGGCTCTGCGGCCGCGCCAAGGGTTTCACGACCGTGGATGGTGACGAGGAGGTCGAGGCGTTCTGGTGCACGGGCAAGGTTGGGATGATCGGCACGTCCTACAACGGCACGCTGCCGCTCGCCGCGGCGACCACTGGCGTCGAGGGCCTCGAGGCGATCGTGCCGATCGCGCCGAACACGTCCTACTACCACTACTACCGG
>JAYYEE010000033.1:0-2545 GCA_036160175.1 Planctomycetota bacterium | reverse complement strand
GCCTCCTGGTCGTAGCGCAGCCGCGCGGTCACGCCGTCGGTGTTCGCGTAGAGCGTGAAGAAGTAGTAGGCGTTCCAGATCGGGTTCAGCACGAGGCGCACGACCTCGTGCATCTGCTTGCCGTCCTTGCTGATGGCGAGGTCGCCGCCGCGCAGGATCGGCGAGCTCATCAGGAACCAACGCAGCGCGTCGGCCCCGACCGTCTCGAACATCTCTTCAGGGTCAGGATAGTTGCGCAGCGACTTACTGAGCTTCTGCCCCTCAGTGTCGAGCACGACGCCGTGGCAGATCACGTTCTTGAACGGCGGCTTGTCGAACAGCGCGGTGGCCAGCACGACCAGCGTGTAGAACCAGCCGCGCGTCTGCGCGACGTACTCGACGATGAAGTCAGCGGGGAAGTGGGCCTCGAACCACTCTTTATTCTCGAAGGGGTAGTGGACCTGCGCGAACGGCATCGAGCCGGACTCGAACCAGCAGTCCAGCACCTCTGGCACGCGCCGCATCATCGACTTGCCGGTCGGGTCGTCGGGGTTGGGGCGCGTCAGCTCGTCGACGAACGGCCGGTGGAGGTCCTTCACCTCGACGCCGAAGTCGCGCTCCAGCTCCGCGATCGAGCCGTAGACGTCGGTGCGCGGGTAGTTGGGGTCGTCGCTCTTCCAGACCGGGATCGGCGCGCCCCAGTAGCGGTTGCGGCTGATCGACCAGTCGCGGGCGTTCTCGAGCCACTTGCCGAACTGCCCGTCCCGGATGTGCTCAGGGATCCACCGGATCGAGCGGTTGTGCTCCTGCATCCGCTCCTTGATCTCGGTGACCTTGACGAACCACGCCCCTGGCAAGGCCTTGTAGATCAGCGGCTCCCGCGTCCGCCAGCAGTGCGGGTAGTTGTGCTCGTAGGTGACGTGGCGGACCAGCACGCCGCGGTCCTTGAGCGCCTTGATGATCTCCTTGTTAGCGTCGAACACGAGCGTACCCGCCCAGTCGCGCACCGCCGCGGTGTAGCGACCGCGCTCATCGACGGGGCAGACCAGCTCAATGCCGTTCGCCTCACACACCTTCTGGTCGTCTTCACCGAAACCCGGCGCCATGTGCACCACGCCCGTGCCCTCCGAGGTATCGACGAACTCGCCCGGCAACACCCGAAAGCTGTTCGCGTTGTCGGCGAAGTAGTCGAACATCGGCGCGTAGGTGCGCTCGACGAGGTCGCCACCCTTCAGCTTGCCGACCTCCTCGTAGCCCTGGAGCTCCTTCTTGTAGGCCGTCCGGGCCGCGTCGCCGATGACCACATGGTCGCCGTCCTTATGCAGGACCGCGTAGTCGATGTCCGGACCGACCGCGAGCGCGAGGTTGGACGGCAGCGTCCACGGCGTCGTCGTCCACGCGAGGATGTGCAGGTCGCCGGGGTCGCCGTCGCGACGCTCCAGCCGGAAGCGCACCGTCACCGCGGGGTCCTGGCGCGAGCGCGTCGCGTCGTCGATCCGCGTTTCGAAGTTGCTGACCGGGGTCTGCATCGACCACGAGTACGGCATGACCCGCTGGCCCTCGTAGGCGAGGCCCTTGTCGTAGAGCGTCTTGAACGCCCACATGACGCTCTCCATGTAGGAGAGGTCCATGGTCTTGTAGTCGTTGTCGAAGTCGACCCAGCGCGCTTGCCGCGTGACGTAGCTGCGCCACTCGCCGGTGTACTTCTGCACGCTCTCACGGCAGACGGCGTTGTATTTGTCGATGCCCAGCTCGAGGACCTGCTCGCGGCCTGAGATCTTCAGCTGCTTCTCGGCCTCCATCTCGGCAGGCAAGCCGTGGCAGTCCCAGCCAAACCGGCGCTCGACGCGCCGGCCGCGCATGGTCTGGTAGCGCGGCACGACGTCTTTGACGTAGCCGGTCAGCAGGTGCCCGTAGTGCGGCAACCCGTTGGCGAACGGCGGCCCGTCGTAGAAGACGTACTCGTTGTCGCCCGCGGCGCGCTCCTCCACCGACCGCCGGAACGTCCCCTGCTCCTGCCACCGGTTCAGCACCTCCCGCTCAAGCTCGGGGAAGCTGGCCTGGGCGCGGACTTCGGGGTAGGGCTTGCGGTCGTTCGGCTCGGTCATCGGGACGAGCAGTGTGGCGATCGCGCCCCGAGGACGCAAATGCGGGCGGGCAGTTCGGGCGGCTTAGCCGTCGGCGGCTTGGCCCCAGGCCCGCACGAACGTCTCGAGCTCGACGCCGAGCGCGTCGGCGACGCGGTTGATGTAGTTGAAGTAGCCCACCACCTGCGCCGCGTCGTGCACGGCGGCGTCCGAGAGGCCCTGAGCGCGCAGGCTGTCGACGTCCGCCTGGGCCATCGACGACGGCGCGCCGGTCAGCTTGTCCGCGAACGCGCAGAGCGCGGCGTCGGCCGCGTCCAGCTCCGCGCTGCGCCAGTCGCGCGCGAACGTATCGACCCAGGCGTCCCCGGCGGGCAGGTCGACCTCAGCACGGAGGTCGTGGGCGTGGCTGCGCAGTCAATACGTGCAGCCGTTGGCCTTGCTGACGACAACCGCCAGCATCTCGCGCTGCCGACGCGTCA
>JAYYEE010000032.1:0-4065 GCA_036160175.1 Planctomycetota bacterium | reverse complement strand
CGTGGCTAGCTTCCAGGAGCGCCTCCGCGAGCCCGGAGGCGCGCGACTCAGCGCGGGTCGTCCGTGACGCGCTCAGCCAGGGGATCCACAGGCTAAACGCCAGCAGGAGCAACCCAAGCAACACGAACCACCCAGCCGGGTTTGCCCAACCAGAACTCCGCAGCCCGCCCATTGCGTGTACTATCCTCGATCGCGATGGACGTGACCAGGATCCAACCGCCGACATTGCCTGCGCGCGTGCAATCTTGTTTGGACCGCCTCCAGGACGCGGGCGGTCGGGCGTGGCTCGTCGGGGGCGCGGTTCGAGATCATCTGCAAGGTCACGCGCCGCGGGACTACGACATCGCGACCGACCTCGCCCCTGACGCGGTGGAGGCGGCCCTCGGCGCAGGAGATCCGCGCGCCAAGCGCCTCGGCGTGGTCACGATCAGCAGCCCGGACGGGGAGGTCACCGTCGCGACGTTGCGTGCCGAGGTGGCATACAGTGACCGCAGGCGTCCGGACGCGGTCAAATTTGTCGAGGATCTCGGCGTGGACGCGCGCCGCCGGGACTTCACGGCCAATGCGCTGTATTTGGTCCCCGCTACCGGGGAGCTCGTAGATCCCTGCGGCGGTCTCGCGGATCTGGAGGCGGGCCTCCTCCGCTGCGTCGGGGAAGCCGCCTACAGGCTCCGCGAAGACCCGCTGCGGCTGCTGCGCATGGTCCGCTTCGCGGCGAGCGCGAACCTCGAGATCGAAGCAGCAACCGCTGCGGCCGCCACCGCCGCGGCGGGTGAGGTCTCGACGCTGTCGAGCGAGCGCGTGTTCCGTGAGCTCTCGGATATGTTCACGGGGCGCGGCAGGGGGCGCGCGCTGCGCTTGCTCGTGGAGACCGGGCTCGCCTCGGCGTTGCTGCCCGAGGTCGCGGCGATGGACGGCGTCGCGCAGCCGCCGGAATACCACCCCGAGGGCGACGTCTTAACGCACGTGGCCCTGGTGCTCGACCACTGTCCGCCCGGCCGTTTGGCGCTGTCCTGGAGCGCGGTCCTGCACGACGTCGGGAAGCCGCCGACGTATCGGGAGGCCGAAGACCGGATCCGATTCGACGGGCACGACGTGCTGTCGGCAGAGATGGCTGACGCGATTCTGCGGCGCCTCTGCGCCCCAAAGGCCCTGCGAGAACAGGTCGTGGACATTTGCCGTCAGCACATCCGCTTCGCGGCCCTCCCGCAGATGCGGCCAGCCCGCGCCGAGCGATGGATGCGCACGCCTGGCTTCCGTGAGCATCTGGAGTTCCACCGTGCCGATTGCATGGGCAGCCACCAGCAGCTCGAGATCTATGAGCACGCGCTGGCCCGCTTTGAGCAGCTGTCGCCCAAATGCGCCCCGGTGATTTTTGGGCGTGACGTGCTCGGCCTCGGTGTCCCGAGCGGGCCTGAGGTTGGCTCGCTACTACGGGAGGTTCAGCGGGTCATGGACGAGCGGGACGCAGCGCCGACGCGAGCGGAGGCTTTGGTCCTGCTTCGGGACGCCGTCTCGCGGCGACGTCAAGGCGGCGGCTAAGGGCCTCGATAGCTCAGGAATCCGCTGGCTACAGCCGCGCCGCGGGAGGAGGCGAGCATGTATCGCAGTCGAGACGAGGAGTTCAATGCGTTCCGACGGGAGCACGAACGGGCGAAGTTGCGCGCAGCGGCCGCCACTCCATCTGCAGGCGCGGACCACGCCGCGCTCCGCGAGCTTGAACGCGTTGAGGCGGTGCAGCTCCGGGATCAGCAGCTGGCGAGGGAGATGCAAGAGTTCTTCTCGGAGGCGACGCGGCAGGCGGCTGCGATCGTCGAGAAGGTGGCGTTCGACGCCGAGAGCGCTGCCGCCGCTGCGCTGCAAGAGGAAGTCGAGAGCTTCTTCACCGACGCCGCCGAGCGGATGAGTCACGTCGTGCAGGACGCGCTTGCGTCAGCACGAGCGGCCGGCGGCGTCGAACACGAGCTGAAGCCGGACGTGAAGCTCCTCGTGGGGGTCGAACTAGACGGGTTCCGCTACGCGGGCGCCCCCAAGCTGCGGGACACGCACATCGGCAAGGATCCGTTCGTGACCAAGGTGGAGGACGCCCAAGCGCAGCTGCGCGGTCAGGCGGTGCAGCCCAGCCGGGGCGACGCGCCGAACCCGCGCCCGCCGGAGCACGCCGCTTCGTGTGCGCGTTCGCAGCTACGGGGAGCGCTCGACACGCTCCTCGCGCAGGGCGCCATGGATCAGGTCGAGGCGGAGGCGATCTGGCGTTCGATGGCGCGCTCGTCAGGTGAGCGCGATCGTCTTAGCGATCCGGCGCGCGACCGGGATGGCTAGCGCGATGGAGCCGGCCGCGGCCCAGTCGCCAGCTGCGCCGGCGAGCAGCGCGGTGTAGATCATGGTCCCGAGCAGCAGGTACATCATGCTCCGCCGTATCTCTGCCTGGGGCCAGGCCCCGGTGCGGGCGTTCCGCCGCAAGAACCACAGCGCGGGCACCGCTGCGATCGCAGGGGCTGGCCAGAGCCCGCCCTGCACAACCGCGACGCCCGCCCACGCAGCGAGGGGCGGGGCCGCCTGCACCGTCGAGACGGCGCGTGCCGGGACCGAGGGGGTGTCTTCGAAGATACCCAGGAACGTCACCGCCACGATGTAGATGCCGTAACAGACGGCGGCCAGCAACAAGGCGGCCCGGGCTTCGGCGGGGACGGCCTCCTGGTCAACTACCAGGTGGGCGCCAGTGAATAGATTGAGAGCGCGAAGCGCCCCCATGATGAGGGCGCCGACCCACTCGACCCGCTTGCCGAGGGCGTCGTAGGTGAGGACCAGCGCGCCGATCATTGCGTGGTGGGCCGGGCACGGAGACATCATGACGCCGCCGACGAGGAGGGCCGCGGCGAGGGCGACCGCGAACCAAACGGGCAGCGCTCCGCTCGGTAGCGGCCGCTCAGGGCGCTGCGTTCGATCCAACTTCAAGTCAAAGACGTCGTTCCAGACCATGCCTGCCCCGTAAAGGCAGACGCTCGCAGCCATGGCCTGCGCGACTGCCGCGCCGAACGCGACGTGCGCAACGCACGCGCCCGCGAGCACGTCCGCTGCGGGCGAGAACCACGTGCCTATGCGGCATAACCGCAGGACTGCGAGAGCGCGCGACCGGGTCGTGCTCATAACAGGCGAAGGATGTCGTTATAGGTGACGAAGATGACCAGCAGCAGCACGAAGACTAGCCCGACAACCTGGCTGTAGCCGAACACCTTGCCGCTGACCGGCGAGCCCTTTACGCGCTCGATCAGAAGGAACAGCAGGTGGCCGCCGTCCAAGACAGGGATCGGCAGCAAATTCACGAACGCGAGGTTCACGCTCAGCAACGCCAGGAAATACCAGAACCAGCTCATGCCGCGCTGCGCCGCCTGGTAGCTCACTTGGCTGATGCGGATGATTCCGCCGAGATTCTTGGCGCCCACCTCGCCCGTGATCAACCGCTTCATGGTCACGTAGAGCTGCTTGACGAGGTCGATTGAGCAGACCGTTCCCACGCGGATCGCCTCAAAGAAGGAGGCTGCGCGGACCTCATTCATCAGCGGCGGGATCGACCTCGTGAAGCCGAAGTCAGCGATCGGGGTCCGTTGGGGGTGAATCGTCAGGTCGACCTCTGCGCCGCCCAACTCCTCGCCAGGGCGGTGGTCTGGGGCGGGCCGCAGCACGGTCGCATGCAGCGGCGTCTCCCCTTGCTCGCGCACCGTCGCACGCAGGTGCTCCCAATCTCTGAGCGTGACGCCGTCCAGGGACACGAGCACGTCGCCCGCGCGCAAGCCCGCCTTCGCCGCGGCGCCGTCAGCTGTCGGGACGACCTGCAGGCTCGGCGGCGCCGTTAACGCGACGCTGTCTGCGAGCGCGCGCCGGTCTGCCGCGGACAGCTCCGCTGTCAGCGCGAGCTCTTTCCCGGCGCGACGGACGGCCCACGTAGTGGGGTCGGGCTCGGCCGCTGCGAACGCAGCCAAGTCAGCTTCGAGGAAGCGGCGGCCATCGATCGCGAGCTGCTCGTCGCCGCGGGCGAGCCCAAGGCGCGCCACAGCGTCCACG
>JAYYEE010000031.1:0-3034 GCA_036160175.1 Planctomycetota bacterium | reverse complement strand
AAGGCTGGCCCCGACGACATCTTGGTCGAGCTGTCGATCCGCAACCGCAGCGACGAGGAGGCGAAGTTTCACGCGCTGCCCCAGCTCTGGTGGCGCAACACGTGGTCGTGGGGGTGCGAGGGCGAGGGGTATTGGCCGCGCGGGGTCATTCGTGAGGCTGGGGCGCGGCGGATGCTCGCGGACGGCGCCGACTTGCCGCAGATGGAGTTCGCGATCGAGGACTTCACCTACGGCGACGGGCGCGAGCTGTGCGCGGGGTTGTTCACCGAGAACGAGACCAACGGCGCCCGCTTGTTTGGGTTTGATGACGACGGCGCGTTGGTCAAGGACGCGTTCCATCGCAAGGTCTGCGAAGGCCACGAGGACGCCGTCAGCAAGGATGGCCGCGGCAGCAAGGCCGCGTATTGGTGTGTGCTGACGATCCCGGCTGGCGAAGCGCGCACGGTCCGCTTGCGGCTGCGCCGCGCCGACCTCGACGGCGAGCTGTTTGGAGCGGCCTTCGATGAGGTGCTGAGCGCGCGGGAGCAGGAGGCAGACGCCTTTTACCGGCGCGTCGTCGGCGACGTCGACGCAGAGGCCGCGCGGATCCAGCGTCAGGCCTACGCCGGGCTCGTCTGGTCTAAGCAGTTCTATTGGTATGACGTGCGGACTTGGTTGGCGGGGGACCCTTCTCAGCCGACGCCGCCTGCGGCGCGGCGGTCAGGACGAAACTCGGACTTCGCGCACCTCTACAACCGCGACGTCATCTCCATGCCGGATAAGTGGGAGTATCCGTGGTATGCGGCGTGGGATCTCGCCTTCCACATGATCCCGTTCGCCAAGATCGACGGCGCGTTCGCGAAGAACCAGCTGCTGCTGTTCCTGCGCGAGTGGTACATGGCGCCGAACGGACAGCTCCCGGCCTACGAGTTCGCCTTCCACGACGTCAACCCGCCGGTGCACGCTTGGGCCTGCTGGCGCGTCTACAAGATGACCGGGCGTCGGGGCGAACGCGACGTCAACTTCCTCGCGAGCGCGTTCCACAAGCTGCTGTTGAACTTTACTTGGTGGGTCAACCAGAAAGACGTCGACGGCAACCACGTGTTCGGGGGCGGATTCCTCGGCCTCGACAACGTCGGCGTGTTCGATCGTAGCCAGCCGCTCCCGACCGGCGGCCACCTCGAGCAAGCCGACGGCACGGCCTGGATGGGCTTTTATTGCGCCACCATGCTGAGCATGGCCATCGAGCTTGCGCAGCACGACAAGAGCTACATGGACGTGGCCTCGAAGTTCTTCGAGCACTTCGTGCAGATCACGCACGCGATCAACACCCACGGCGGCACGGGCCTCTGGGACGAAGAGGACGGGTTCTACTACGACCAGATTCGCGGAGCCGACGGCGAGGACGGGGCCGTCCGCCTGCGCGTCCGGTCGCTCGTTGGATTGCTGCCGCTCTGCGCGGTCGAAGTGCTGCCGCTATCGAAGCTCTCGGAGCTCACCGGGTTCTACCGGCGCATGCGCTGGTTCCTCGATCATGAGCACGAGATGGCGGGGCACATCTCGTTCGCGGGGGACGGCGACGACGCCAGGGTGCTGCTCGCGATCCCGTCGAAGGACCGGCTGCGGCGGGTCATCGCGTATCTGTTGGACGAGGATGAGTTCTTGTCGCCGTACGGGATCCGGTCAATGTCTCGGGCGCACGGTGAAGCCCCCTTCGTGCTCAGTCACGGCGGGGAAGATTACCGCGTCGATTACATGTCAGGTGAGAGCACGACGGGCATGTTTGGGGGCAACAGCAACTGGCGTGGGCCGATCTGGTTCCCGACCAACTTCTTGATCATCGAGGCGCTCGAGCGCTACGGGCGCTTCTACGGCGAGGAGCTCAAGGTCGAGTGCCCGACAGGGTCTGGCAACATGATGACGTTGCAGCAGGTCGCCGACGAGCTGGCGCGTCGGCTCACCGCGATCTTCCGGCGCGGGCCAGGCGGGCAGCCGCCGTTCGCCGGAGATGACGCGCGGTTCGATGACGACCCTGGGTACCGCGACCTAAGCTGGTTCTACGAGTTCTTTGACGGCGACACCGGGCGCGGCTGCGGCGCGTCTCACCAGACCGGGTGGACGGCGTTGGTCGCGCGCTGCTTCCGCTGACGGCTCAGCGTCCTCAGTAGACGGTGGCTCGGACGATCTGCGCGATCGGCCCGAGCTGGACGGCTTGGCGCGCGAGCAGCGCGTCGCCGCTGCGCACCTCGAGCGTGTGGCTGCCAGGTGCTGCTGGGTCAGCGAGCCAGATCGGGGATCGAGTCGGGGCTTCGTCAATCGCGCTGACCGCGCGGCCGTCGGTGGAGAGGCCGGTCCACTTGCGCGGTTGCGGGCGCGCGTCGCCGCTGCGCAGGGGGACGCGCAACGAGCCGCGCGCGGCGGGGTCGAGCGGTGCGCCGCTGGCGTCAACGAGCTCAAGCCGCAGGGCGCAGCCAGGCTGTAGGGTCACGTCTTCGACGAAGCCGTTGTCGCCGGTGAGGGTGAACGGGCGCGTCCAGGACTGGAGCGGGCGGAGCACGCCGTCGGCGTCGGTCGCGCGCAGCTGGACGCCGTAGGCGCCCGCGGGCAGCGGCGGCAGCTGGTAGCGACCATCCTCGGCAGAGGCGCGGCGAGACCAAAGCGGTCGGCCGAGCTGCCACTGTTCGCCGCGCGCGCTATCACCCAGCGAGAACGCGTCCACGCGCAGGTTGTCCACCGGCTGCCCGACGTTGTCGCGAACCAGCACCGTGATCCCTGCGGCGGGGCGAGTCGGCCTCAGGTATAGGCGCAGCTGTAGAGCGGGCTGCGGCGCCGCGGTCGCCGTGACTGCCTCTTGGCGGAGCGGCTCCATGCCGTCTGCTTCGACGAGGAGCACGCCAGGAACGCCGATGGGCAGGGGCAGGTCCGCGACGCCGAACAGCCCTTCGTCGCGGACGGTCTGGGCGCCAGCCGTGAAGCTCCATCGGAAGCGGGCGACGAGGGCGTCGTCGACGAGGTTGCGGACCTCGACGTGGGTCGGGCGGGGGCCCGGTGCTGC
>JAYYEE010000030.1:0-5647 GCA_036160175.1 Planctomycetota bacterium | reverse complement strand
GATCGTGAAGCCGATCGCGGCGCACCCGAGGCGCAGGGCGTCCTGCACCGAGGCGGTCACCGCCGGCTTCGGGTCGGGGTTGGAGTAGAGCGAGTCGCGGGGGTTTAGGTTGAGGATGATCGGGCTCGGGCCCGCATACTTGCGCGCCCCCGCCTCCAGGAAGCCGAGCGGCGCGGCGTAGGCGTTGCAGCCGGCCTTGAGCGCGAGCTCGAAGTGGTAGTGCGGGTCGTAGCCAGGCGCGTTCTTGGCGAACGTGCGCGCGGGGCCGTGCTCGAAGCCCTGGTCGACGGGCAAGATGACGAACTTGCCGGTGCCTGCGAGCGCGCCGGTGTCCATCATCCAGCGGAGGTTCTTCAGGACGCCGGGGTGGTCAGATTCATACCAGCTGAGGATTTCGTCGACGCGCGAGCTCATGTGAGGAGGCCTTGAGAGAGTCGGAAGTGGGATTTGGCCGACCATTGTCGGCAAGCCGACTCAGGTTACAAGACCGCCGACCGCGTGTCCGGTGAGGACGTCGCCCGCGCGCTCATCGAGGTCGCTGCCCTAGCGCTACTTGAGCTTCAGGCCTTCCTTTTGGCGGCCGCAGGTGAACTCCCAGACCATCACCAGCGGGTCGGCGCCGGCGATCTGCATGAGGGCCCGCGCTTGGTAGGTCTTACCCGCCTTGAGCGGCACCTTGGGGATGAAGAACAGCACGTCGCGCTGGTCGCGCTTCTTATTGAGCGGGACCTTCGGCGTATGCGCGTAGCCTTCGACCTGCTTCTTGCAGCGCGCCGCCCACTCCGTCATCTCCTTGCTGCGCTGCGCGACGAAGTTCTTCGCGGGCGGGCGGCCGCCCTTGCGCGACTCCCACAGCGTGATCCCGCACTCGCCGATCCGGCTCGCGATCTGGCTCTGCATCTGCACGCTGACAACGTAGCCGCACTTGGTGACGTCCTGCTCGTCCTCGGGCTGGTCGGCCAGCGGGTTGGGCCACTCGGGGTTTCCGAAGTGCGTGGGCACGCCCTTCATGTTGTTGGCCGGCCACACCACGAGGCGCGGCGCGGCCGCCGGATCATATGGCTCCTCCAAGGAGCCCATGTCCAGCACCGACACCGACAGCTTGTCGCCGTCGTTGTGGCTGTAGCCGAGGCGCTTGATGTTGTGTCGCAGCATCGGGAACCGGTGGAACGGCGCGGCGATCCAGCCGTCGACGGAGTCGCGCGCGAAGGCCTTGGTGGCCCGCCCTGTGCTGGTGACGATGTTGCCGCCGCCGGCCTGCTGGCCCCGACGCGTGAAGTCCTCGTGCGCCGGGTCCTCTTCGTGGATCTTCCCGTCCGGATCATTGACCAAGTCCGGGTGGTTAGAGACGTATTTGGAGTGCAGGTCGCACCCGATGGTCGTCTCTGCGTCCATCTCGCATTCGCCGAGGGACACCCACTGACCTTCGGTCATGTTGCCGCCCGCGGCCCACGTGTAGCCGATCTGCTGAGAGCGCACGAGGTTGACCTGCTCTAGCGCGGTCAGCTCAATGTCGCTGGGACGCTCGGGCAGCAGCGGCGGCCCATACCCAGTCGCGAAGGCCACCCCGCTGTCGCCGCGCGCCCACTCGCGCCACTCCGCGTCGATCTCCTCGCTCGACTTGCCGAACACGTCGACGACGATCTTCTCGATGTCCTCGAGCGTCGGCACCTTCTCGTCCGCGTCTGGCAGCGCCAAGAAGAACGGCAGCCACTTCTTCGGGTAGGCCGCGACCATCCAGGTCATCAGGCTCCACCCCTTCAGGCGGCAGTCGTTGCGGAAGCGGCTCAGCTTCTCGCGCGGGACCTGCGCTAGCGGCCAGTCTTGGTTGGACACGGCTTGGTCGCGGACCGTGCGCATCCACCAGTTCGTGCCCTCGGGCAGCTCGAGGCCGTCTTCCCCGACGGTGCCCTCCGGGATCGCGCCCCACTTCGAGATCGACGTGGACTTGAGGTACCAGCACACGGCGTGGATCAGCCCCTGGCCGATGCCGTCGTTGCGGTTGATGCCGAGGCCGTCCATGACCACATACGCGATCAACGCATCGTGGATCCGCCGCGGCGAGGAGCCGACCTTCATCACGGCGACGCCATCCTTCGACCGCCAGACGTTGTTCGCGAAGCGCATCCCCTCCTGCGGAGAGGCGCCGTTGAGCACCTGAGGGTTGGCCTTGAGGAACTCTTCGCGCTCACGCGACGTCGCCAAGAACCCCTGCCACGCCCACCGCCCGGTCGCGCGCTCGACGAAGCGGAGGCGCTTGGCCTGCTCCTCGCCGATCAACCAAACCATGAAGTCCGTCGCGCGCTCTGCCCACATGCAGCAGTCGTTCGCGAGCTGCTGCGAGCCGCGGACCCAGACGCAGAACCGCGGGCTCTTGGCGCCGTGGATCTCAAAGCTCGGCTTGAGCATCCACGCCGGCGCGTTGTCCATCAGGTTGCGGAACTCGACCGGCGGCTGATCGGGCGACAGCTCTTGGACGGCGTAGTCTTTCCTCGCGAATTCGACCGCCTTAACCTCGACCAACTTCATCCGCTCGGCGAACGCGAGCTGCGCGTCGGTCCCGTAGAAGCCGTCGCCCTGCTTGTAGCCCAGCGCGACGTTGGCCTCCTTGTTGTTCGGGTTGTAGTAGACCGCCTTCTCGAGGTGGTAGATGGCGCGCGCGCTGCTGCCCGACTCCTGCAGCTTGAGGCCGAGGTTGGCGTGCTGCGTGCTCAGCGCCATCGCGGTCTTCGCCCACTCTTCGAGGATCTTGTAGCGGTCGTTGTACTTCGCCTTGTCGCGCCACTTCTTGCGCTTCTCCTTCGGCAGGCCGACCCACTCCCCCTTCACCTTGCGGAAGCCGAGCTCGCTCCGGGCGCGCTTCTGGTCCGGGTCGTATTCCAGGACGAGGTTGAGGGCCTGCAGCGCGCGGGGCCCGACCTTCTTCGCCTTGGCCTTGTTCGCGAACTTGAGCAGCACGCTGACGCAGTTCTTCGTGAGCTTGGCCTCGTCGATCTGGGCGCGCACCGACGGCGCAGCGCCGGCGAAGACGACAGCCAGGAGGAGGACGGCTCGGATGTTGCGGATGGAGTGCATGTCGCTCGGTAGGTCGGGGTCCGGGCGCAACAGTCTACGGAGGCGCGCGCTGGGCTCCAGGGTCAGCCCCGAAGCTGGTGACGGAGCGTACAGCGACGCGGCCGACGCCTACGCGCCGGCCGCGTCTCAGTAACCAGGACCTTGCCGCGCAGAGGACCGCGCGGCTGTCCGGCGGCTAGTTGCCGATCCGCGCGCGCGCGGCGTTCGACAGCACGATGCCCGCGGGGTTGACCGCGTCGAGCACGGCCCACTGGTGGAACACCTCGACGCCTTCCAGCGCGACGTTGTTCGGCACCGTGAAGCCCAGGCCCGAGCCAGAGGTCGAGGCCGAGCGCAGCACCAGCGGATCCACCAGCAGGTTGCAGCCCGGGGCCCCCGGCAGCGGCGCCGGCAGGCTGCCGCCCGACCACGTCGTGTTCGACAGACCCGACGCGAGCACGGCGACCGAGTTCGGGGCCGCGTCCGCTAGCGTGACGGAGTAGCTAGCGCCCAGCTGCGGCAGGCCGTTGTTGCCGATGGCGGGCGTCAAGAACGTCCCGGCGCCGGTGCAGTTGACGCGGTACGACGGGCGGTCGACGAGCCCCGACTGGGTCCAGGCCTGCGGCCCGTTCACCTGGTCGCGGTAGAAGCCGACGCCGCTCGTGCCCGCCGTCAGCGAGCTGATGATCACGTTGTTCGACGAGCTGTCGAGCCCGATGTAGAACGTGCCGTTGACCGGCACCGGCGAGGAGAACGTCGCGGTGTAGAACTGCGCCGTGGGCCCGACGACGATCGTCGTGCTCGCGATCGGCGTCGCGCCCGGCACGCCGCCCGCGTCGGGGTAGATGTGCGCGGGGCGCGTCAGGTTGCCGCCCGTCGTCGTCTGGGTGTAGATATCGAACGAGACGATATCGATCGGCGAGCTGGTGCTGGCCCGGTAGCAGTACTCGTTGTCGCGGAGGTCGCCCTCGAGCGTGCCGCCGTTCGGGTTCATCTCCGGGCACGTAGCCGGGATGTTCACCGAGCCCGCGCAGCCCTGGCCGAAGCCGCTGAACGACGCGAACACGACCTGCGTCCCTTGGCCGCCGACGACCACGAGGCCGTAGTCAGCGTCGATCGCCGGCGTCTCGACGTGGTTGTCCTGGACCACGGAGGTCGCGAAGACCTCGACGTTCCAGTTGCCGGCCTGCGGGTTCTGGACGAACACGCACTCCAGCGAGTTGACATTGTCCTCTGCGCCGCCCGCCGTCGACCAGACGCCGTTCTCGAGGTTGTGGTTCCCCCAGTAGACCGCGCCGCTGGGCGCCGTGACCTTGAGCGAGAGGTTGTTGATCAGGTGCGCAGCCGACGCCGGGTTCGCGGCGGGCTCGAGCCAGTTGAGGCACACCTTGAGGGCCGGCTCGCCAGCCGCGACCGCGATAGGCCACGAGCGGACCTGACCCTGCGTGAGCACGTCGGTCTCGTCGACGATGAACGTCTTGTTCCGGTTGTCGTACAGCGTCTGCAGGTTGGGGAAGCCCCAGCCCTGGTGCTCGCGGCGGTTGTCGCTGCTCGCGCCGGTGAACGAGTATTGGCGACCGCTGACGACCTGTAGCGCCTTGAGCGTCGGCGCGTGCGGCCGGTTCTGGTGCGCGGTGCCGCCAGGCACGCGCAGCTGTTGGCCGAACAGGCCGAAGCCGGACGAGACCTCCGTGGTGTACATCTCGATCGCGAGCGTGTTGTGCCCGGCGACGATCGGCGTCGCGCCCGACGTCCCGCCGAAGCCGGACGTCCAGTTGCTCGACGAGTATCCGCCAGAGGTCAGGTCCGACGTGCCGATGTTGTCGTAGTAGGCGCACATCGTCGGCTTGATCCGGCCGTCGCTGGCCGGGCCGATCGACGCGCCGCCGTTCTGCCACGAGTCGTTGTTCGGGTTGCTGTCGTTCTGGTGGTTCACGCCGCCGACCGAGAACACGTTCTTGGCCCACGCCTGCGGGCGCGAGTCCTGGTTGCCGGCGTTCGACTGGCTCTGGGTCCAGCAGATGTCGTGGTCGAACGTGATGTCGTCCGCCTCAGCCGAGACCGAGGTGTAGAAGAACGTCCGCGCGTCGCCCCACGACGCCGTCGTGTGGCTGACGTTGTGGATGTTCACGAGGTCGCTGAAGACCTGCCAGCGCGAGGAGTTGACTGTCCCGTAGTTCGTGTAGAACTTGCCGGCGTCCGGCGCCATGCCGCGGACGGCCGGGTTCGACGAGCCGTTGCCGAACACGATGCCGCCGGTGGCGTGGCCGTGCGACTGCGCGGTCGCTGAGCTGCGCACCGCGGTCGCGCCGCCGGTGAAGTCAGGGTGCGAGGCCTCGATGCCCTCATAGATGTGGGTGTTGACGCCCGCGCCGGTGAAGCCGCCCTGCGACTCGACGTAGTTGCCGCCGCCCTGGATGCGGGCGTTGTCCATGTCCTCTTCCGGGGCCGACCAGCGGTCGATCCAGAGGACCTCATCGAAGCCCGCGACCTGCTGCAGCTGCTTGCCCGTCAACGACGCGGTGAACAGCAGGCTGCCGAAGTGCTCGTCGACCACCGCGCCGCCGAGCTGCGCGATCTTCGCGGCGAGCGC
>JAYYEE010000029.1:0-4205 GCA_036160175.1 Planctomycetota bacterium | reverse complement strand
GTCTGCTTGCCGGCCGCCAACGTCGCGCCTAAGCCGCGCGGGCTCAGCATGGAGGAGGCGGCCTCCGTCAGCCTCGTGTTCCAGACGGCTTGGAACATGCTCGTGCGTCGCGCCGAGCTGCGCGCTGGCGAGACCGTGCTGGTGCACGCGGGCCTGTCCGGGGTCGGTTCGGCGGCTGTGCAGATCGCGTCGGCGCTCGGCGCGCAGGTGATCGCGACGGCTGGCGGCGCAGAGAAGTGTCATCGGGTGAGCGCGCTCGGCGCGCACCACGTGATCGACTACCAGGCGACGGACTTCGCCGCCGAGGTCCGCCGAATCACGGGCAAGGCCGGCGTCCAGGTCGTCTTCGAGCACGTCGGCGAGGCCACGTTCGGGGGGTCGGTGAAGTGCCTCGCGCGCGGCGGCCGCGTCGTGACGTGCGGCGCGACGACCGGCGGCGACGTCCAGGTCTCGCTGCACCAGGTGTTCTTCAAGAGCCTGTCGATCCTCGGCTCGACGATGGGCAGCAAGGGAGACCTTAGGCAGGTCCTGCGGATGTTTGACCAGGGCCGCTTCTGCGCCGTGCTCGACCGCGCGCTGCCGATGGAAGAGGTCGGCGAGGCCCACCGCCTGCTCGAGGAGCGCCAGGCGATGGGTAAGATCGTGCTTACGGTCTGAGGCCTGCTGGGCGCGTGAACTCGCGGATTGCGGGCGATTGGCGGTGGCGCTGCGCAGCGGAACCCGCAAGATGTTTCGCCCGATGACCTCCCGAGTGCTGTCCGAGCGACGCGGCGACGCCGTGCTCGTCACCCTGAACGCGCCTGAACGGCGCAACGCGATCGACCAAGAGATGGTCGACGGCCTGCACGCCGTCCTGGACGAGCTCCAGCACGACGCGTCGGTCGCCGCCGTCGTGATCACCGGCGCTGGTGACAAAGCGTTCGCCGCTGGCGCCGACATCGCGCAGCTGCGCGACCGCACGTCCGCCGACGCGATGAAAGCCATCAACAGCGGCATCTTCAACCGCATCGAGGAGTTCCCCGCGCCGGTGATCGCGGCCGTCAAGGGCTACGCGCTCGGCGGCGGCTGCGAGCTGGCGATCGCGTGCGATCTGCGGGTGATCGGCGAGTCGGCGAAGATGGGCCAGCCCGAGGTGAAGCTCGGCATCATCCCGGCCGCCGGTGGCACCTATCGGTTGCCGAGGTTGATCGGGCTCGGCCGCGCGCGCGAGCTGATCTACACGGGTCGCATGGTCGACGCCGACGAGGCCCTGCGGATCGGCCTCGCCAACCAGGTCGTCGCGGACGACGGCGTCGTCGACGCAGCGCTGGAGCTGGCCGCGCAGATCGCGAAGAACGGCCGCCTCGCGGTGCGCGGGGCCAAGCGCGCGCTCAACGCGCTGTCGCGGCCTGGGCACGAGAACGCCGTCGCGTTCGAGAGCGCCGCCCAGGCGGTCTTGTTCGACAGCGACGACAAGGTCGCGCGGATGACGGCGTTCCTCGACAAGCAGAGCAAGAAGTAAGGCGGGTTCACCATGACAGACAGCAAGTTTCAAAAGGTCGCGGTGCTCGGCGCCGGCACGATGGGCGCGGGCATCGCGCAGGTTTGCGCGCAGGCCAGCTCCGCGGTCGTGCTCTGCGACATCTCGGATGAGTTCGTCGCCAAGGGCGCAGCGCGCATTCAGGCGTTTCTGCAGAAGGGCGTCGACAAGGGCAAGACGACCGAGCAGCAGCGCGAAGAGACGCTGTCGCGGATCTCGACCAGCACGGATCGCGCCGCGGCCTGCGCCGACCTTGACCTCGTCGTCGAGGCCGTGCCGGAGAAGCTCGAGCTGAAGAACGGCATCTTCCGTGAGCTCGGCGGGCTGGTGAAGCCGTCGTGCGTGCTCGCCAGCAACACCTCTTCGCTCTCGCTCGCCAAGGTCTTCGACGGCGTCACGGGCCCCGAGCGCTGCATCGGCTGGCACTTCTTCAACCCCGTCCCGATCATGAAGCTGCTCGAGCTCGTGCGCACCGACGCGACGAGCGACGAGACGATCGCTGCGTCGCAGAGTTTCGGTCGGCTGCTCAACAAGGAGCCGATCCTGGTTAAGGACAGCCCCGGCTTCGCGAGCTCACGCCTGGGCGTATGCCTCGGGCTGGAGGCCATCCGGATGCTCGAGAGCGGCGTCGCCTCTGCCGAGGACATCGACAAGGCGATGGTGCTCGGCTACGGCCACCCGATGGGCCCGCTCAAGCTAACCGACCTGGTCGGACTCGACGTCCGCCTCGCGATCGCGGACTACTTGCGGGGCGAGCTCGGTCTCGACGGCTTCGCCGCGCCGCAGCTGATGCGTGACATGGTCGCAGACGGCAAGCTCGGCAAAAAGAGCGGTCAGGGCTTCTACGAGTGGTAGCGCTCCGCCGCGGCGGCCTCTAGCTGCTCCAGCGCCGCGCGCGTGTCTGCGCGCCGGCGCCGCGCGCCGCGGTCGACGTGGAGGACGAACTCGAGGTTGCGAGGCCGCGGCGATGGGCGGGTCGGGCTCGTTCGGTAGCGCTTGTAGCTGCGGTGGAACGTGCGTACGGCGCCGTGCTCGGCCGCCTCGGTCACCAGCTGCTCCAACGGCATCATGCCGTCGGTGCTGTAGCTGATGAGCACGTGGCGCGCAGGCAGCGTCTTCATCACGCTGGCGAACGCCGCCAGCGCGCTGCCGCGGCCGTTGAAGTCGCTGCGCCGCTCTTTCCAGTCAGGTCGGATCGCCGCCTTGAAGCCGCGCGCGGTCGGCGGCGGGAGCTCGGGCTGGTCCCACAAGACCAGCGAGTTCAGCACGTGGTAGTTGCTGGCGTAGGGATGCTGGTTGTAGGGCGGGTCGAGGTAAGCGACGTCTGCTTCCCCTTCGAGGTGCGCGCCGAGCGAGGCTGCGTCGACAGAGAGGACGCGGTGGCGTCGGCCGTTGGCGTGAAACCTCAGCGGCTGCAGCTCAAGGTCGGCCAGGATCCGGTGCAAGGCGGTGCCGTTCGCGCCGCCCCAACCCGCGTGGTAGCCCTTGAAGACGCCGCTGGTGTTGGCGAGCCAGCACGCCTGGTAGAGCAGCGGCGCGAGCAGGCACGCAGCGGCTTCTTCGTCGCAGCCCCAGTCCTCGATCTGCTGCCGGACGGCGTCGATGCGGCGTCCCGTGACGCGGCGGTAGAACATCCGCTCTCGGCGCGGGTCGGCGTCGTCATCGTCGGCAGGGCAGAGGGTCTTGGTGACCCAGCCGTCCGTGCCTTGGAGCGCGTTGAGGGCGGCGATCGCGCGCTCGTATCCGCCGACGGACGCGAGCGCAGGCGCGGCGTCGCAGGTGACCGCGGCTGTGTTGACGACGCGGGCGTACGGCTCCCAGTCGTTAGAGACTACGGCGAAGCCGCGCTGCTTGGCGTAGCGCGAGACGACGCCGCTGCCGGCGAATGCGTCGACGAACGTGGCGCGGTCGGGGCGGACGCCGGTCGCTTCGACCGCTTCGTCGATGAGTTCGAGCAGGTTCCGCTTGTTGCCGAGGTACGGCAACAGCTGGTGGAACACGTACTCGTCGGTCGAGCGCGCCGCGTGCTGTCCGTAGCGGTAGCGCAACCCTCTGGTCACTCCGGCCAGTTGAGGCCGCTCGGCAGCTCGGGCCGCGAGATCTTCCAGAAGCCGTCCGCGACGAACACGAAGCTGCCGAACTCGTTCTTGGTCAGCTTGCCGCGCACCTTGATCAGGTCGAGGAGCCTGGTGCCCGGCAGCCCGACCGTCTCGACGGGCGTTCCGTCTGGGCCGCGGAACTCAACCAAGAGCTCATGCGCGCGTCGGTCGTCCGGCGTGTCGCAGCAATAGTCCCACGGCGTCGGGCATCCCTTGGCGTTGACCTCGCCGCAATAGTGTAGCGCCGTGCCCATGAGCTTCAGGATGGCGAAGCCTTTGGTGAGGTCTTGCACGCGACCCTGAGCGACGACGACCTCCGAGCTCGGGCCGGCTGCCTTGACGTCAGCGACCGACCGAGCTTCGCCAGGGTCGGCAGCGAGCGCGAACGCGGCGCCGGCGGCGTCGCTCTTCATGGCAGGGCCTGTCTCACCGCCGCAGGCTGGCAAGAGAGACAGTAGGAGCGAGAGTGCGATGAGTGACGTTCTGTTGTTCATGCGCGGCCTCCGATGGCCTCGATCAATGGTATCCGAACCGCCCTGACAGCAGGGACTAGGCCGCCCAGCAGACCCGACGCCAGCGCGGCGCCC
>JAYYEE010000028.1:0-2879 GCA_036160175.1 Planctomycetota bacterium | reverse complement strand
CAAGTGGAATGCCAACCGCTCCGCGGTCTTAGGGCCGACCCCCGGCAGCCGGTTGAGCCGCTCGATCAGCGTCTCGATGGTTCGATCGCGTCCGACCATGGGAGCTGCCTAAGCTGGATCAGAAGCCCATTCCAGGGAGGTTGAGGCCGCCCGTGACCTTGGCCGTCTCTTGCTCGCGGAGCTGCTTGGCGGCGGCCAGTGCTTGGCGGACCGCGACCGTGACCAAGTCCTCAAGCGCCTCGACGTCGCCGGGGTCCACGGCGGCAGGATCGATCTTGATCGACTGCAGCTCCTGGTTCCCGTTGACGCAAACGGTGACGGCGCCGCCGCCTGCCGTGCCTTCGAGCGTCTGCGCCGACAGCGCCTGCTGCGTCTCTTGCATGCGCCGCTGCATGTCCTGCGCCTGCTTCAGCAGGCTCTGCATGTCACCGAATCCAGCTGCCATCGTGAGGTCCTCCTGGGCGCATCATGCCGCAGGGAAAGGAGAAAGGCGAACACCGGCAGCCAGCATCCAAGCCCTTCGCTCAACCGAACGTCTGAGGGTGGGCATCGCCGAGCGGATTCGCTATTATGTTTGCCCCCCGTTCGGGCCCCGATACTTCGAGGGCACGAACCGGCGACCAACGCCCCGGGAGCCACATTTGCGCTTATCCGAATTTCAGCGCCATTCGGCGAAGCTCCGAGACCCCTATGCCGAAGAACATCCAAGTCACCCCCCGCCCCTTCACGGTCTACACCGAGAAGAACCTCGAGAAGATCCCGCAGCTGTCGCGGTTCAGCTCCGACCAGGTGCTGGCCATGCGCGCGGTGGCCAACGTCCTGCCCTTCCGGGTCAACGACTACGTCATCGACGAGCTGATCGACTGGGACCACGTGCCGGACGACCCGATGTTCCAGCTGACCTTCCCACAGCCAGGCATGCTCAAGGACGGCGAGCTCGACACCATCATCGACCTCCTGAAGCGGGAGGCGCCTCGCGACGAGATCAAGGCCGAGGCGCGCCGCATCCAGCTGGGGCTCAACCCGCACCCCGCCGGTCAGAAGTCGATGAACGTCCCCAAGCTAGAGGGGATCGAGGTCGCGGGCATGCAGCACAAGTATCGCGAGACGGTGCTGTTCTTCCCGTCCGCAGGCCAGGTCTGCCACAGCTACTGCACGTACTGCTTCCGCTGGCCGCAGTTCGTCGGGCTCGACGACATGAAGTTCGCCGCCAAGGAGGCGGACCGCATGATCGACTACCTCAAGAAGCACCCGGAGGTGAACAGCGTCCTGTTCACCGGCGGTGATCCGATGGTGATGAAGACCAAGGTCTTCCGCCGCTACATCGAGCCGCTGCTGCAGCCCGAGCTCGACCATATCGTCAGCATTCGGATCGGCACCAAGGCGATGGCCTACTGGCCAGGCCGCTTCGTCACCGACGACGACGCAGACGACCTGATGAAGCTGTTCGACGAGGTGCACAGCGCAGGCCGCAACCTTTCGCTCATGGCTCACTACAGCCACCCCGTCGAGCTCGATACGCCGATGGGTCAAGCGGCGATGGAGCGCGTCCGCAACGCGGGCGCGATCGTACGCTGCCAAGCGCCCCTGATCCGGCACGTCAACGATGACGCTGAGGTGTGGGCCAACATGTGGAAGCGCGAGGTCACGCTCGGCGCGATCCCGTACTACATGTTCGTCGAGCGGGACACCGGGCCGCGCGCCTACTTCGAGGTGCCGCTGAGCGAGGCCTACGAGATCTTCACCGACGCCTACCGCAAGGTCTCGGGCCTGGCGCGGACCGTGCGCGGACCGTCGATGTCCTGCACCCCGGGCAAGGTGCTGATCGACGGGATCACGGAGATCCACGGCGAGAAGGTCTACGTGCTGAAGTTCATCCAGGGTCGCAACCCTGACTGGGTCAATCAGGTCTTCTTCGCCAAGTACGACGAGACGGCGCGCTGGCTCGACGACCTCAAGCCGGCGTTCTGCGAGCGCTGGTGGTGGCAGGACGAGCTGGAGCAGATGCAGCAGGACGGCTGGACCGGCGACTGGACGCAAGACTCACACATCGAGAAGCGCGTCTCCGAAGCGGGGCACATCGCGTTCGCCCCCGCCGCTGAATGAGGCGTTCTAATTCGCCGTAAAGGCCTCGCCGCTGCATCATTGCATCAGCAGCGAGCGCTCCACGGCTGACTGCGTAGACGGTAAGCTCTCGGGCAATCCAGAGCGCCCGGCAGGAGCCCCTCCCTGCCGCGGCGGCCGAGCACATGTCGTCCGCACCACCCGAGCACCACAGCCGCGCGCCAGCAACCGACGTCCTCGTCGTCGGCGGAGGCTTTGCGGGCTCAGTGGTGACCGCGGCGCTCTCCGCCGCCGGTTACCAGACGCACACGTTCGATCGCACCGCTCGCTACCCAAACGCGTTCCGCAGCGAAAAGCTGGAGCCTGACCAGAGCAAGCTGCTGCGCGGGTTCGACCTCCTGGACAAGGTCTCGCCGGCAGATTGCCGCCTCGCGTCCGTCGACACCTACGAGCGCGGTCGCGTGCACACCCGTCGCTACGAAGGCCACTACGGCATCCGCTACGACGACACAGTGAACTCGCTCCGCGCGGTAGCGCAGCAAGGAACGCGCTGGACGAACGAGCGCGTCGACCAAATCTCGAGCGACGCAGACGGAGTCACCGTGCAGACAGCTGGTGGTCGCGAGCACCGAGGGCGGCTGTGCGTCATCGCCAGCGGCAGACCGTCGCTGCTCGACGACTGCGGAATCGAGATAGAACGCGACCTCGGCCTGACCAGCCTCACGTTCGGCTTCGACGTCGAAGCAGACGGCGATCACCCGCTGCAAGCCTTCAATTACAACACGGAAACGCCGGAGCGCGACCACACGCACTAC
>JAYYEE010000027.1:0-5923 GCA_036160175.1 Planctomycetota bacterium | reverse complement strand
CGGATCGACCAGGAGACCGCGCTCGAGCGGGCCTTCGACGGCAAGGGGTTGCTCACCCGTATGGGCGGGGGAGCTGCGGAGTAGGGCATGGCTGGACCACGTCGACTGCTCGGCCAGATCCTCAAGGAGGGCGGCCTGATCCACGAGGGGATGGTGCAAGAAGCGCTGCAGACGCAGCGTGACAAAGGCGGCCTGTTCGGCGCGATCTTGGTCGAGATGGGCGCCGTAGAGAAGCGGGACGTGGCCAGCGCGTTGGCCGAGCAGGCTGGCCTCGAGTTTCACGACCTCGACGCGGCGCCGCCGCAGCCGGACGCGTTGGCCAAGATCGACCTCGCGACCGCGCGCGCGTTCGGGATCCTCCCAGTGCGCCTCGAAGGCTCCACGCTGACCGTCGCGATGGGGGACCCTGCGAACGCGCCTATGCTTCAGGATCTCGGCTTCACGACCGGCTGTGAGATCGTCGGGACGGTCGCGGACCAAGAGAAGATCGCTGAAGGGCTCAACAAGCACTACCAAGAGGACGCCGCCGAGAGCAAGGCACGGATGTCGGAGCTGGTCAGCGAGCTCTCGCAAGAGGGCGGCCAGATCGACCTCGAGGACAAGGCGGCGATGGCGGCGGCGGCGCCGGTCGTCAAGCTGCTCAACTACATCCTCTATCAGGCGATCCGCGACCGCGCGTCGGACATCCACCTGGAGCCGTTTGAGCACGACTTCAAGATCCGATACCGGGTCGACGGGTCGTTGTTCGAGCTGGAGGCGCCGCCGCCGCACTTGGCCGAAGCGCTGATCGCGCGCATCAAGGTGATGAGCGACCTCGACATCGCGGAGACGCGCCTGCCGCAGGACGGCCGGATCGAGTTGACGGTCGGTGGCCGCTCGGTCGATCTCCGTGTCTCGACGCTGCCCACGATGTACGGTGAGTCGACGGTGATGCGGATCCTCGACCGCAGCAACGTCTCGTTGAGCCTCGACAACCTCGGCTTGGTCGCGTCGGTCCGGGACCGTATGCGCGAGTACGCGGCGTTGCCCCACGGGATCGTGTTGGTGACGGGGCCGACTGGGTCCGGCAAGACGACGACGCTCTACGCTGTCCTCAACGAGGCGAACGACGTGAACACGAAGGTGATCACGGTCGAAGACCCGGTGGAGTACGACCTCGAGGGCATCGTGCAGGTCCCCGTCAACGAGGACATCGGCGTGAGCTACTCCGGGGTGCTGCGCACCATCTTGCGCCAGGACCCCGACGTCATCCTGGTGGGTGAGATCCGCGACCAAGAGACCGCGCAGACCGCGATCGAGGCCAGCTTGACCGGCCACCTCGTGTTCTCGACGTTGCACACCAACGACGCCCCGAGCGCGATCACGCGCTTGATCGACATCGGCATCGAGCCGTTCCTGCTGACCGCGACGGTGCAGGGCATCCTGGCGCAGCGGCTGGTCCGGCGCGTGTGCGGCGACTGCAAGACCTTCTACGAGCCCGGCGACGACATCCTGCGCCGGCTCAAGCTCGCGGCCGATCAGGTGGTCGGCAGCAAGTTCGCCTACGGCAAGGGCTGCGAGGTCTGCAACTTCACCGGGTATCGCGGCCGGATGGCGATCACCGAGGTGCTGGAGGTGGATGACCGCATCCGAGAATTGATCTTGGACGGCGCGAGCACCACGCAGGTCCAAGAGGCGGCGATCGAGAACGGCATGGCGTCGCTCCGCGAGAACGGCTTGAAGGCCGTCTTCGACGGCTCTACGACGGTCGAGGAGCTGTTGCGGGAGACGATCGAGTGAACGACCCTGCGCAGTTTCAGGAGCACGTCGCGGCGATGCTCCGCCAACTGGATCCTTCACCAGAGCGCGAGGGCCTTCGAGAGACCCCGCGCCGCGTGCAGAAGGCCTTCGAAGCCTACACGGCTGGTTACGCACAGGACCCGAAGGACGTTATCGGCACTGGCGTGTTCGAGGCAGAGACGGACGAGATGGTCCTCGTCAAGGACATCGAGCTGTACTCGCTCTGCGAGCACCACCTAGCCCCGTTCTTCGGCAAGGCGCACGTCGCCTATATCCCGTCGGACAAGATCATCGGCCTGTCCAAGATCGCGCGCATCGTCGACATCTACGCGCGCCGGCTGCAGGTGCAGGAGCGCCTTACGATGCAGATCGCGACAGCGCTCGAAGAGGTCATGCAGCCGAAGGGGGTCGCCGTCGTGATCGAGGCGTCGCACCTCTGCATGATGATGCGCGGCGTCGAGAAGCAAAACTCGCGAACCGTGACCTCGTGTCTGCGCGGCTTGTTCCGCAAGGATGAGCGCACGCGCAGCGAGTTCCTCAAGTTGGTCCGCGACTAGCGCGCCTGGCGCTTGCTTCGCAGCGGCGGCCGCGCTCACAGACCTCGTCGAAGTGGCGCTTGCCTCGGTCGCATCTCGGGTGTTTAGATTCCAATATGTCTGATCAGTCTGGGGGCGGATTGCGGCGGCGCTTTCATTTGCTCTGGAACCGGCCCGAAGGTCGTGAGGCCGTCATCGACGGCGTGCGGGCGATCGCCGTGCTGTGGGTCATCCTGCTGCACGTGTTCTTCTTCCACTTCGGGACCTTCCCGGACCAGGTCCTGGCTGTGTTCAACGGCGCTGCTACCAAGTGGATCTTGCAGGGCTTGCTCGGCGTAGACCTGTTCTTCGTGATCAGCGGCTACTTGATCGGGACGATCTTGCTCCGCGAGCACCGGGCGAGCGGGTCGATCTCGATGCGCCGGTTTTATGCGCGTCGATTCCTGCGGCTCATCCCAGTGTATTGCGTCGTGATGCTGCTCGCAGCGCCGTTGCTGCAGGACATCCCGCCGACGGCGTTCCTCAAGGAGGTGTCGCCGTCAGGCAACGTGGAGTACGCGTGGGCAAACCTGCTCTACGTGAACAACCTGCTCTCGATCGAACATCAATACATGCCGTGGTGTTGGTCGCTCGCGATCGAGGAGCAGTTCTATCTGATCGCTCCGATCTTCTTGCTGCTGGTCTTAGGCCGCGGCCGCAGGGCGTTGCTGTGGATGGGCCTGCTGCTGCTCGCGTCGTCGGCGATCCGTTACGGCGTCTGTGTCACGAATGATTTTGTCCCTCCGCTGGAGGCGCGCCCCTCTGAGGCTGAGTGGACCAAGCAGTTTGATGTGATCTACGACAAGCTGCATGTGCGCTTCGGCGGGTTGCTGGCGGGGATGATGGGGGCCTATGTCGCGCTACACCATCTCGAGCAGCTCAAGCGATGGATCGGCGGGCCGGTTCGCTCGACGGTGATCCTGGCGTGCTGCGCGTTCGTGTTCGTGGTCGTTGCGTGCACGGCCTTCACCGCGCCGACGTTCGCGGACGTCGACCCGACGCTCTCGCAGCTGTTCTTCGCCGTTCACCGCGATCTGTTCTCGGTCGCGGTCATCGTCGGCATCTTGGTCGCGTGTCACGGGCAAGGCCGACTCGCCGACGGGCTGGCGCGCCTGCTGTCTGCGCGCGTGCTCTACCCCGTGGCGCAGCTCTCTTACACGGCGTACCTCGTCCACGAGGTCGTGATGATCTGGCTCTACCCGATGCTGGCGCCCGCGCTGACCGATGCCGGCTTCAGCGCGACAGCGACGATCGCGGTCGACGGAGTGGTCGCGGTGATCGTGACCGCGGCCGTCTGCGTGGTCCTGTTCTTGTTCGTCGAGATGCCGTCGATGGAGTGGCGGGGTTCCGCGCGGTTCCGGCGCCTCTCGGGAGAGCGCGCGGCTCCTTAGGCGCCGCATGGGCCGGCGCGCGCGGGCCCGCCGCCTGATCGCGCCGTCGTGCTGCGGTTTAACGGCGCTCTCTGCCCACGGTGAAGCGGGGCGTCGCCGCCTCCCAGGCGGCTTCGACCGCGCCGCCGGTCAGCGCGAGCCTCGTCGCCCAGGCCGCGACGCTCGGCAACGGCGTGTTCCACATGTCGGACGCCGTGTCTTTCCAGACCTGGCTCTAGCCGCGGCTCGGAAGGCGGAATGCGAGGGCTGTGCGTGCGGGTGCGGGCAGCGCGATGGTCGGCGATGGGCGCTGGTTGTCTCGCGGCGGCGCATTGGATTACATCGCAGCCATGGTCAGCACCGCAGACGCAGGGACGTGCATCGTCTTCGACTTCGAGACGACCGGCCTCTCGCCAGCTGCGGGAGATCGCGCGATCGAGATCGGCGCGGTCCGCCTTGAACGCGGCAAGGCGGTCGACCGGTTCCAAGCGTTGATGGATCCAGGCGTGCCGATCTCGCCTTTCATCGAGGACTACACCGGGATCCGCAACGAGATGCTCGCGCGCGCGCCAGCGGCTAGCCGCGTCATGCGCGACTTCGCTGCGTTCATTGATGGCCACAACTTGGTCGCGCACAACGCGGCCTTCGACCGCAAGTTCCTCGCCGCGGAGCTCGAGCGCGTCGGGCGCCGGGTCGAGGGCGAGATCGTCTGCTCGATGCTCGCCGCGCGGCGGCTGTTCCCGCGCGCGCCGAACCACAAGCTCGGGACGCTCGTGGCGCACCTGTCGTTGCCGAATGACGGGACCTACCACCGCGCGCTGGCCGACGCGGAGATGACGGCGCACCTGTGGTCGGCGATGGTGCGGGCGCTCGAAGAGCGCGGCCTCACGCGCGTGAGCTTCGAGGTGATGGCGCGCTTGTGTCGAACGAGCCGCGCCGACGTAGACGCCTTCGTCGTGCGATGCTCAGGGTGATCAAGGCTGTGTTCGTCGGTCCGTCCGCGCGTTAGCCGCGGTCGAGCGCGGAGCGCAGCGCGCGCCCGAGGTCGTCCCGCGCATACGGCTTCTTTATGACCTTGTGCACGCCAGCCGCAGCGACCTGTTCGGGCGTCAAAAAGTGTCCGTACCCGGTCACCATGAGTACGGCGATGCCGGGCCGCAGCTGCTGCAGTTTCTCGGCGAGCTCAAGGCCCGAGATGCCGGGCATGCGGTAGTCGGTGACGACCGCATCGATCGGCGGGCTTGCTTTGGCGAACTTCTCGAGTGCTTGTGCGCCGTCGGTCGCGATCTGGGCGTCGTATCCGAGCGCCGCGAGCTGCCGGCGGCCCAGGCGCGCGAGGTTCTCGGTGTCGTCCACGAACAGGACGCGCTTGGCCTCGCTCGGTGTTGAGGTGGGCGCTGTGCTGTGTGCGTTGATCGGGGCTTCGCTTGGCGCTTCGGGGCCTTGGCACTCCTCCGAAGCCCGGAGGAAGATCTCGAAGCGCGTGCCTGTCTTTGCCGCACTCGTCACGCGGATTCCGGCGCCGTGGTGCTTCAGGATGTTGTGCACGATGGAGAGGCCGAGCCCAGTGCCGACGCCGATGTCCTTGGTCGTGAAGAACGGCTCGTACATCCGCTCCAGCGTCGCCGCGTCCATCCCAGGGCCGTCATCGGCGACCGTGATTCGGGCGCAGCACCCCGCCGCAGCGAGCCCCAGCGTCGCGGCCTGATCGGCTTCGATCATGACCCGGTCGACCTGGACGCGCAGCACGCCGCCGCTTTGGCGCATCGCGTCGACCGCGTTGGAGGCGAGGTTGAGGAGGACTTGGTGGAGTTGGTTTGGGGACGCCTGGACGACGCCGGCGTATGGGTCGATCTCCGACTGGAGCTCGACGCTCGCGGGCAGCGTTGCGCGTATCAGGCTGAGACCCTCCCTGACGACGTCCGCGACGTCGGCGTCCGCAAGCGCCGCCTCTTCTTTCCGACTGAACGTGAGGATCTTGTCGGCGAGCTCTTTGGCTTTGTCGCTCGTCGTGAGCACTTCGGCGAGGTGCTCCTGCGCCTCGCGGTCGCCTTCGAGGCTGGCGCTCGCGAGCTCGGTGTACCCGCGGATGGCGGCGAGGTAGTTATTGAACTCATGCGCGATCCCGCCGGCGAGCGTGCCCAGCGCCTCCATCTTCTGCCCCTGGATGCGATCGATGGGCTCGGCCCAGGTCCTGGG
>JAYYEE010000026.1:0-2648 GCA_036160175.1 Planctomycetota bacterium | reverse complement strand
CGCGCCTGCCGCGTGGCGATGCTCGGCGGCGCCGACTTTATCAAGACGAGCACCGGCAAGGTGTCGCCCGCGAGCACGCGGCCGGTCGTGTTGTTGATGCTCGAAGCGGTCCGGGATCACTTCTTGGAGACCGGAGAGATGGTCGGCGTGAAGGCGGCGGGAGGCATCCGCGCGGCCAAGGACGCGCTGCGCTACCTCGTGCTCGTGAACGAGACCTGCGGCGACCGCTGGATGACGCCAGCGTGGTTCCGGTTCGGCGCCAGCTCGCTGCTCAACGACGTGCTCATGCAACTCGAGAAGCTGCGCACCGGCAGCTACCAACGCCCGACCGACTTCAGCCGAGACTGACATGGCGAACACTGAGAAGAGAGGCCGCCGCGCGCGGCGCCCGGAGCTGACGTTCGGCGGCGCGGGGGACTACGCGCCCGCCCCACAGGCCACCGACCACGTCGAGGTCGCTGACCGCTATGATCTCTTTGTGGGCGGCAGCTTCGTGCGTCCCAAGACCCGCAAGCACTTCGCGACCACCAACCCCGCGACCGAGGAGCGGCTCAGCCAGGTGGCGCAAGCCGGCGCCAAAGACGTCGACGCGGCCGTCCAGGCCGCGAAGCGCGCCCTGCCTGGCTGGCGGCGGCTGTCGGGGGACGACCGCGCGCGGTACCTGTTCCGCATCGCGCGCGTGCTGCAGGAGCGCGCTCGCGAGTTCGCGGTGCTGGAGACGCTCGACAACGGCAAGCCCATCAAGGAGACGCGCGACGTCGACGTGCCGCTCGCGGCGCAGCACTTCTTCTACCACGCGGGGTGGGCTGACAAGCTTGACCTGTTGTTCCCCGGTGAGGACGTCGAGCCGGTCGGGGTCGTGGGGCAGATCATCCCGTGGAACTTCCCACTGCTGATGGCGGCGTGGAAGGTCGCGCCCGCGCTCGCCGCAGGCAACACGGTCGTGCTCAAGCCTGCCGAGACCTCGCCGCTGACCGCGCTGCGGCTCTGCGAGGTGTTCCAGCAGGTCGGCCTCCCTGACGGCGTCGTCAACGTGGTCACGGGCGACGGCGCGACGGGGCAGGCGCTCGTGCGGCATCCTGGCTTGGACAAGGTCGCGTTCACGGGGAGCACCGAGGTCGGCAAGGAGATCCAGCGCGCGGTCGCCGGCCGGGGCGTTGACCTGACTTTGGAGCTGGGCGGCAAGGCCGCGCACCTCGTGTTCGAGGACGCCGCTCTCGATCAGGCGGTCGAGGGCGTGGTGCGCGGGATCTTCTTCAACCAAGGGCACGTCTGCTGCGCGGGCTCGCGCTTGCTGGTGCAAGAGGGCGTGCACGACGCGTTCGTCAAGAAGCTGCAGCGTCGCATGGCGCGCATCCGCGTGGGCGACCCGCTCGACAAGAACACCGACATGGGCGCCATCCACAGCAAAGAGCAGCTGAAGCGGATCCGCGCGCTGGTCGCGTCCGGGGTCAAGGAAGGCGCGGCGCTGCACCAGCCCAGCTGTGAGCTGCCTCGTAAGGGATATTGGTTCGCGCCGTCGATGTTCACGGGCGTCTCCCAGACGCACCGGATCGCGCGTGAGGAGATCTTCGGCCCGGTTCTGAGCGTGTCGACGTTCCGCACGCCCGAAGAGGCTGTGCAGAAGGCGAACGACACGAGCTACGGCCTCTCGGCGGGCATCTGGACCGACAAGGGCGCCCGCATCCTCTGGCTCGCTGAGCGGATGCGCGCCGGGGTCGTTTGGAACAACACGTTCAACCGATTTGACGCGGCGTCGCCGTTCGGCGGCTTCCAGGAGAGCGGCTTCGGCCGCGAAGGCGGTCGGCAAGGCATGCGCGCCTACGTCCGCTTGCGGTCGGGGCTGCTGCCTGGCTGATGTCGCGCCCGGCTGCGCTGTGGTGGGTGGCGCTGGTCGCCGTGCACGCGGCGCTCTACGCGAGCGTGCCGGCGGCCGGCTTCATGACCGACGACTTCCTGTGGCTGGAGTCTGCGGGCCTCGACGTCAGCTGGTATGAGCACGCGGCCTCGCGGCGTCCGTTCGGGTATCTCCGTCCGCTCTTCCACCTGCTTGTCTCCGGATCGCGTGCCTGCTTTGGGTTTGACGCGACGCCGCTGCACTTGCTCGCGATCAGCTGCAGCGTCGCCGCTGCGTCGCTGTTGTTCGCGCTGACGCGGCAGGTGACGCGGAGCCACCTCGCTGCGGGCGTCGCAGCCCTCTTGCTGACGGTGCACCCGGCGCAAGCGATCGCCGTGAGCTGGATCTCGTCGCTGCCGTCCTTGCTCGCGATTACGTTTGGCCTGCTGTCGCTCTGGTTTTGGCAGGCGTGGTCCAGACGTGGGAGGGCGAGCTACGCTTTCGGCGCGCTCTTCGCGCACGCAATGGCGCTCGCCTCGAAGGAGGAGGCGGTCGTTGGATTCGCCGCGATCTTGGCGTGGTCGCTGTTGGCGCCGCCGCGGCGGGGGCGGGTGCTCGCCCTGACGGGGCACGCCGCGCTTACGTTGACATTCTTGACCCTCTGGCTGACGGCCGGCGCCGCAGCGGCGCCCTACGCGCCGCACGGCGTCGATTGGCTGGCGGCCGCGGCGGAGCCGCTCGTGCGCGCCCGCGCGCTCTGGCTGCCGCGGCCGGGCGGGTCGGAGCCCTACGCCGCGCTGCTGCTGCTCGT
>JAYYEE010000025.1:0-6499 GCA_036160175.1 Planctomycetota bacterium | reverse complement strand
CAGCTCGGCGATGGCCAGCCGCCGCTCGGCCAGCATCCGCTTCTCTAGCTGGTAGGCCAGCGCGTCTGCGCCGGTCGCGCGCCACAGCTCCGCGAGCGCGTGCTCCGCGGCTGCGTCGTCCGCCGCGAGCAACGCGAGCTGGTCGGCGCACGACTTGGCCAACGCGTCGAGTTCGGCGCTAGCGAGTTGGCCGCCGAGCGCTGCGAGCGTCTCCTCTGCGTCCAGCAGGCGGCCGCTCGCGTGCCACGCGAGCACGCGCTCTCCGACGACGCGAAGCCACACGGCGCGGCCCGCCACTTCGCCCGACAAGATCTCCGCGAAGGCAGCTTGCACCTGCTTGCTGCTGCGGTTGGGTTTGCGGCCGTATGGATCCGGCGCCTCGCCACAGAGCAAGCGCTCGAGCTCGACGAGGGCGCCCTCAACATCGCCGGAGCGCGCCAACGCCTTGCAGAGCGCTCCCACCGTCGCGACCGCGTCGCGGTCGTATGCAAAGCGGCCGAGCCTGCCGCTGCGCAGGCGCGCGATCTGGGCCTTCATCAACTCCAAGCGCTCCGTCAGCGCAGCTGGCGCCAGCAGCTCGGGCCACGCCTGGAGCGCCGCGAGCATCATCGCCGCCGAGCCGTCGGTCGCGAGCCTGTCGTCGAGCAGCGCGACCGCGGTCGCGTCCCCGAGCTCGCCGCCGAGCCGCTCGCGCACGTCCATGACGACGTCGCCTGGCTTCTCCTCTTGGCTGCGACGAAGGAAGGCGGGCACCCCTTCGCCCGCGGCGAGCACGCCGAGCCGGTAGAGGTCCGCCGCAGCGTCCTTGCGCCCGTCGCGAGCGAGCTCGTGGGCGACGCTGCGCAGCCGCGCCTCGTCCGGCGTCTCGCGGCGACGCAAGAGCACGTCGACCACCGCGGCCCGCACCTCGTCTGAGAGCTCCGCCTTGGCGAGCGTCGCCAGCAGCTGGACCGCCTCGGCGGTCCCGCCGTAGCCCTCACGCAGCGCCGTCAGCCACGCTCGGGCGGCGACCTCCGCGTCGCCTGTGTTCGGCTCCACCTGCAGCACGGCGCCGAGCAAGCTGCTCGAATCCAGCTCTGCCGCGTTCTCGAGGAGACGCCTCATCCGCCGCGCCTCATGGATCGCGAACTCCTTGCCAGCAAGCGCGGCGAGGTCCTTCTGGTCGATCGCGATCTCTGCGGTCGGCTCCAAGATGACGATGCGCTGTCGATCCGAGCCGCGCCCGCGCCAGAGGCGGCGCAGGTCCCGGCGCGCCACCTCAGGGTCTTTTTGCTTGAGCAACCCCGAGACGCGAGCCGACGCCGGCTCACCTCCCAGCGCGCGAGGGGCCTTGGACCCGCTGAGCACCGCGACGAGCTGGCCGGCGAACCGAGAGATCGCCGCAGCGCCAGGCTGACCTGGCTTGCCCGGCTTGCCTGGACGCGCACCTACGTCAGCGCGGAGGGCGTCCGCCGCAGCCGCGTTCTCCAAGCGCTGGTGCAGCGACTTGAGCTGGGCCGTCCAAGACTTGGCGCGCGGCGCGTCGGCCTCGAGCAGCTTCTCGAGGACCTCTACGGCCTCGACCAGCCGGCCGCGCTCGCGCAAGAACCGCGCCCCGAGCTCGAGCACTTCGACGGACACGTTCGGCACGTTGAGCGCGGCCTTCACGAAGGTGACGGCGCGGGGCAGCTGGGTCCTGAGCTGCCACTGCATGTAGAGCAGCCCCGCGTGCTCGGGGCGCTCCCGGAGCTTGCGCTCGACGACCGCGACGGCGCGTTCGCCGAGCCCGTCCTCAAGCAGCTGACGAACGGTCTGGTTCACCTGGCTCTTGTTGAGCCCCTTGGGCCGGTTGGGCACGACGCCGGCGAGGTCATCCCGCGTCACCATCGACGGGATCCCGCTCTCCAGCAGCTCGCCGAGCGCCGCGTCATCATCGAGCTCCGCGAGGATGTGCAGCAACCGCAGCCACTCGCGGTGGCGACCGCCCATCGACAGCGACGCCTCCAGCCGCAGCCGCATCAAGCGCTGGCTGCCGACCGAGGAGAAGCCGAGCGCGGCGCGATCTCGCGCGCGCTTGTCAGCCTGCTCAAACTCGCGGCGGAAGACCCCCTCGTACCAAGCCACGAAGCCTTCCGACAGCGGCTCGGGGAGGAAGTCCGCGCCCTGCGTCAGCACGTTGAGGCGCTGGCTGCGGGGCGCAGCCGTGTAGAGCTCCCGCACGAGCGGCGCGCGGCGCTCCACCGGCAAAAAGTGCAGCAGCCCCATGCTCCGGAGGCCGAACTGCTCCTGCGCGCTGTTCGCGACCTCGGTGCGCAGCATCTCCTCGAGCGCGTCGACGTCTAAGCCGAAGTCCCGCTCCCCCTCCAGCTCGTACTGAAGGCTCACCAGCGCCTTAGCGCCCTTCGCCATGGTCCGCTGGACCCGATAGCCGAGCAGTCGCTGCCGCAGCTGCGGGTCGATGCGCGCCGCGAGGTTGAGGATGGAGTTGGCGCTCTCACGTGTGCTCAGCACTCGCTGGCGGGTGCTCATGCTGGCCACGATCCGAACGCCGGCGCGCGAGATCCGCTCCGCGGCGTCCTCTGCGCCCACCAGGACGCAGGCGCCGAGCAGCAGCGGCACGCTCGCGACGTTGCTGGCGTCGATCGCCGCCGCGTCGACGTTCTCGAGCATCGCGCGCAGTTCGGCGCGGCGCTCCACCAACATCGGCACGACGTTGGCCGCCGCGACGGCCGGCGAGACGGCGCCGTCCCCGACGGCTGCGTCTCCGAGCCACGCGAAGTCCGGAGCGTCCGCGAAGTCTCCGTGGTCGAGCAAGCGGCTGGCGGCCGCGTGGAAGCCGCGCTCCGCGCGGAAGCCGATGCTTTGCTTCGCGAGGTCGCGGTCCGTGCGGAAGCGATCCAACAGCCGAGCGTCGACCTCGTCACTGACCGGCAAGTGCCGGAAGCACAGACACAGCCGCCGCAGCGCGTCGGCCCGCGCGCGCAGGCGCGGATACTCTGCGATGTTCTCGACCGCGCCCTCGGTGACAGGGCCGAGCTGCTCCAAGTCCCGCGCGACGTCGGCGGCCATAGCCCTGACGTAGGCGCCCGACTCTTCCTCGGGCATCGTAACGAGCAACCCCTCGACGAGCTTCGGGATCGCCTGCTGCAGCGCGTCGACGTTGCGCTGCCCACCGTAGATCGACGCCAAGTCGTCCGGGTCCGGCTCTTCTTCGACGGCGACGTGCACGCGCGTGGCGGTCTGCTGCAGCGCCGTGGCGAGCCCTTGCCGGTAGACCTCGAACGCGGCGGGGTCGCGCCCAACGAGCTCCTCCAAGCGCGCGATCTTGGCCATCAGCGCGACGTCCGTGACGTCAACCGAGAGGAGGCGGCGATAAAACTGCAGCGCGGCGTCGTAGCGCTCGGCCTGTTCGAGGACCGCGGCCGCTTGGCGGTTGACCTCAGCGCGGTCGAGCAGCTCGGCGGCCCGAGAGAACGTCCGCATCGCGTCCGGCACCGCGTCCGCGTGCAAGAACACCGCGGCGAGGTCCATGAAGACCTGCGGCGGCACCACCTCGCCTTGGCCGAGCAGACGACGTCCGACCATGACGTAGGGCTTGTAGTCCCAGTCCTTGCTGATGCGCATCTGCCGGCTGCCGCCGAAGACGACGCGCGCGTTGCGATCCAGCGATCGGATCTTGCCGAGGATCTCGCGGAGCAGCGCGGTCCGGCGCTCGCCCGAAACGGGGAGCCCAGCCGTCAGCGTGCGGATCGACATCGGCATGTCGTTCAGCTCTTCGGCGAGGTCCGCGGCGAGCCGGTGCAAATAGAACCGGTGGGGACGCTCTGCCAGCCGCTCCAAGGTGACCCGCATCGCCCACTCGACCAGCTCGTTGGAGACTTGGCTCTGCTGCTGCGCGCGCAGGTTCAGGATGCCGTCGATGGCGATCGTGAACAGGTCGTCGCTCGCGGCGGTCGCCGCGAGGTACTGGAAGCGCCGCGCGGCCTCCATCTCGTTGCCGGTCTCTCGCATCAAGTTGGCGACCAGCAGGTGCGTGTCGATGCGGTCCGGGTAGCGCCCCAGGCCCTTGGTGTAGCTCTTCAGCGCGCGGTCGGTCAGCCCCGCCAGCTGGAAGATCCCGGCCTCGAACTCGTCGGCGATGCCGCCGTCTTCGGCGGCCGCGCGCAGCTTGGGCAGGTTCTCGATCGCCTGCGCGCGCCGGCCGCGCTCGAGGCGGCTGAGGGTCAGCTCGCGCATGTGCTCGACGCGGTTCTCCGGGTCGCGCTCGATCAGCTGCTCGATCAGCTCCTCGTATTCGCGGTAGTCCTGGCAGGCGAGGTAGATGGTCGCCTTGCGTCGGATCAGGTCGAGGTCGGCAATGTCCTGGCCGCGCAGCGCCTGCTCCGTGATCTCCGTCGCCGCAGCGGAGTCCCCCACCTTGATGTAGAGCCGCACCAGCAACTCGACGTCCGTCGTGTCGGCAGTGCCCGCGTCGAGCCGGTCCTCCAGCTCGATCGCGATCTTGGCGAGCACGCCGAGCCGCGACGCGACCGTCATCATGCGGTCCTCGACGTAGCGGCCGCGCGGCGTGCTACGGACCTTGGTCCACAGCGACCGCCAGACCTCGAGCGCGTCCGCCTCGCGGTCGACCTTCGACAGCAGCAGCGCGTACTTCATGTCGAGGTCGGTGCCCAGGAAGCCGCCGTAGGCCGCGCGCATCCGGTCCAACACGCCCACAGCGCGGTCGAGGCGATCGATCCGCTCGTAGATCCCGGCGACCTCGCTGAGCACGCTGTCGCGCCCGTCCGCGGCTTGCTCGATCTCGTCCAGCATCGCGGTCGCCTCTTCGTAGCGGCCGCGGTCGACGCGCAGCTTGACCGTGAACATCTGGGCCGCGCGGCGCAACGGCTCGTCTTGGCTGGCCAGCGCCGCGCGCGCTTCGGCGAGCTCGTCGAGGCCGAGCTCCATCATCGAGAACGCCGCGTCCAGCTGCGCCTGGGCGTCGGCTGTGTCTTGCCCGTAGCTCGCCCACGCCGCCGCGGCCGCCGCGCGGTCCCCGTTCTCGAGGAAGTGGCGGCTGAGCCCGCTGCGCCACTCTAGGTTGTCCGGCTCGGCAGCGATCAGCTCTTGGAACTGGGAGACCAGCACCTCCGCGCGACCGGTCTCGCGACAGATCTCCAGCAGCTGCCGCCGCAGCGCAGGCGTCCACGCGCCGTCCCCCTCCTGCTTGAACAGGCGCAGCGCGTCGTCGACGCGGCCCTCGTCCCGCAGCAGGTCGATCCAAACCTGGCGCGCGTCCTTGTCGAGGTCGTCGGCCGCGCCGAACCGCGCGAGCAGCGCGTCGACCGCGTCGCCGGCGCGATACGCGGAGACTACAGCGGTCAGCGCGTAGCGGCGGTCACGACGCATCTTGGCGGCGCCGACCGCCTCCCAGGCGAGCTGCTGCGCGCGTTCGTAGTCCTCGGCAGCGAGCGCCCACTCGGCGAGGCGCACGAGCTGGCGGAACCGCTGGGTGCCCTCGCCGGACACCTCGTAGAGCGCTAGCGCCGCCGCTGGCTGGTCGCGCAGCGCGAGGATGATCGCGGCCTGGTTGCGCTGCTCGCGGTCATTCTCCGGACGCGCGGCGAAGTCCTTGAGCTGCTGGATCGAGTCCGATCCGACCAGCGCGCGACGAAACAAGATGCGGCGCCGCAGCGCCGGCGCGAGGTCGCGCGCTAACAGGTCCTCGTACGCCCGGCCGGCGTCGTCCCCGCGACCCAGCGCGTCGAGCAGCTCGGCGCGCAGCAGCAGGTCCCCGTCCGTCCTCGCTGCCGCGTCGACCCCTTCGAGCGCGCGCAGCGCTTGGCGCGGCCTTCCCTGGTACCGCAGCACGCCGCAGAGCACCCGCCGCAGCGCCGGACGGTCGGCCGCCTCGATCCGGGCACGGAGCTCTGCGACCAGCTGCGTGCACTCGCCGTGCGTCGCCGCGGCGGCCTGCCATAAGGCGTCGGCCTGGGTCTCGGGCGACGCGCTCTGCATCGCAGCGTCGAGCTTCGCCGTGACGTCGGCGGCGAGGCCCGGGCCTTGACCGCACAGGGACGACGCCGAACACCAGAGGGCAGCGACTGCTGCTGCGACACGAACCACGGACATCAGTCGGCCCTCCGCGCGCCGACCGCGCGCCGGCGGTCGTAGACATCGAATAGGTAGAGCAACAGGGTCAGCAGGATCAGCCACGGCCACAGCCTCGTCGCCTGCAGCGGCGTCCCCTCGCGGGCGAGCTCCAACTGCGGCACGGCGCCGCCGGGCAAGACGTAGGCGCCGCCGCTGTAAGACGCGATCTCGGCGAGCGGCAGCGCGGCGCGCGGATCGACTTGCCGCTCGTCAACCGCCGCCGCGCCAGCGTCCGAGCAGAGGCGATGCCGCCAGCCAGCAGCGTCGCTCGCGATCAGCCGCACGTCGTCACTAGCGGCGGAGATGACCACGCCGCGGAACACCCCCGGCGCGACCTCGACCAGACGCACGCCGTCGCCGGCCGCGTCGACCAGCTGCGGCGGAGCTG
>JAYYEE010000024.1:0-3285 GCA_036160175.1 Planctomycetota bacterium | reverse complement strand
AGGTGCAGCTCGTGGCCTACTCCTCCGACTACCGGCTCGGCGGCGCCTTTGTATGGAGGGCAGGCGAGGACCTTGGCGACGTCCGGCTCGTGCTCCAGCCAGTAGCGAGGTTCCGCGCAACGTTGACGTGCGACCAGCTCGGCAGGCGCGGCGTCCCGGCGACCGCGTTCCTGCGCTCGTTCGATGGCCGCACGCTCGGCAGGGCCCGCGCCGAGAAGGGGGTCGTGGATTTGCGGCTGCCGCCCGGTCACTACAGCCTCTACGTCTACGGCTCAGGGAAGCAGGAGATCGACGCGCGGCTGTTCCCGTTCGCGGTCTCTTCGGGCGAGGACGCGCGCGCGCGTGACATCGACATCCAGCCGAACTGGATCGCCGCACACCGCGGCCGCGCGGTCCCGCTGTGGCGCGCGACGGCCGCGCGCGGGGGGGACCTCAAGCGGGCGGACTTCCGCACCTTCGCAGGCAAGTGGCTCTTGGTGTGCATGTGGAACTGTGAGAGTGTCGAGCCGGGTGAGGACATCGCGAAGCTGATCCGCTTCGACCGCGGGTGGCGCCGCGCGCACCCAGGCGAGGCGCCGCCATACGAGATCCTGCTGCTCCACAGCGGCGGCGCGCGATCCTTGGACGAGCTCGACGAGCAGATCGCGCACCTACAGCTGCGCGAAAACTTCTGGGGCGGCGAGCCGCTGCCGTTTCCCGTCTTGCTCGACCCAGACGAACGGACCCGCGAGGTCTGGCCGACGCGCTGGCGCCGCCAGACCCTGTTGTTCGATCCGCGCGGTCGGCTCTGGGGTGAGACGATCGCGGACGAAGACCTCGCGCGCGCCGCGGCTGGCGAGCTTGAGCCTGCGGTGCCGGCGCGTCCCAAGAAGAAGAAGTAGCGAGGCGCCGACCGGGCGGACATGCTGCTCACAGATGTCTGAACTGCTCGAATTCGTTCCCAACTTCTCCGAGGGCAAAGACCAGTCCATGGTCGACGCGATCGTCGCGCAGATGACCGCCGTCTCGGGCGTGACCTGCTTGAGCGCGGAGCTCGACGGAAGCCACAACCGGGCGGTCGTGACGCTCGCGGGTGACAAGAACGCCGTCGCCGAGGCGGCGTTCGTCGGCGCCAAGGCCGCGATGGAGCGCATCGACCTCCGCGGGCACGTCGGCGAACACAAGCGCATGGGCGCGATGGACGTCTGCCCGTTCGTGCCGCTCGGCGATACGGCGATGGCCGCGGCCGTCGCGACGGCGCGATCCGTCGGCGAGCGCATCGGGGCCGAGCTCGGGCTGCCCGTGTTCCTCTACGCCGAGGCCTGCATGCGGGAAGACCGCCGCAAGCTCGGCAACATCCGCAACAAGCAGTTCGAAGGGCTGCGGGACCTCGTCGGCAGCGACGAAGAGTACGCCCCGGACTTCGGGCCCGCGAAGCTGCACGAAACGGCGGGCGCGGTCGGCGTCGGCGCTCGGAAGTTCTTGATCGCCTACAACATCAACCTGCAGACCGAGGACGTGCAGGTCGCCAAGGACATCGCCAAGGCCGTGCGCGAGAAGGACGGCGGCTTCCCCAAGGTGCAGGGCATGGGGTTTTTCCTGGACGACAAGCGCCTCGCGCAAGTCTCGATGAACCTGCTGGACTTTGAGACCACCTCGATCCGGACGGTCTTCGACAAGGTGAAAGAGCTCGCCAACGCCCAGGGGGTCGAGGTCGCAGAGAGCGAGCTGATCGGCCTCGCTCCGGCTGCGGCGATCGACGCAGCGCTCGCGGCGCACATCCAGCTGCCGAACTTCGACCCGGCCGAGTCCGTCGTCGAAGCGAAGCTCGGCTAGGGCGGCGCGGCGCGGGCCGCGTTAGCTATTTTCCTCTGCTACGCCGCCGTAACCTGCGGCGTATGACGGACACGGATTCGCGCGAGGTCGTCGTTGATCTGCGAGCGCTGACCAAGATCTTCGGCAGCCACACTGCGGTCGACGGCTTGACCCTGCAGGTGGACCGGGGCGAGATCCTCGCGCTGCTGGGGCCGAACGGCGCCGGCAAGACGACGACGATCCGCATGTTGATGGGGATCTTGTCGGCCAGCAGCGGCGCGGCGTCGATCTGCGGCCTGGACTGCTTCGCGGCGCGGGAGCAGGTGATGAGCCTCGTCGGCTATCTGCCCGACGAGCCGATGTTCTACGAGCACCTGCGCGGCGGCGAGATCGCGCGCTTCTGCGGCCGCATGCGCGGCATGACAGACGGCGTCGTCACCAAGCGCTTGGACGAGCTGAGCCAGCGGCTCGCGTTCGCCGACGCGCTCGACGAATACGCGGTCAACTACTCGATGGGGATGCGCAAGAAGCTCGCGCTCGCGTGCGCGATGCTGCACGAGCCTGAGCTCCTCGTGCTGGATGAGCCGACCAACGGCCTCGACCCTGTGGTTACGCGCACGCTGCTGGAGATGGTGCGCGAGCTGGCCGACAGCGGGACGGCAGTCTTCTACAGCACGCACCTCCTGGAGCAGGCGGAGAAGCTGTGCGACCGGGTGGCCATCGTGCATGACGGGCGGCTCGCGGCCCTCGGCGCGCCGGACGCGCTCCGCCGCGACCTCGCCGCCGGAGGCTCGCTCGAGGATGTGTTCTTCCAGATCGCACGAGACCCAGAGCTTGCCCCGGATTCGTCGGAGCATCAGCCGTGAGCCAAGAGCCGCCGGGCACGCTGCGGGTCCTGCGGATCCTAGCGGGGAACTCCGCGCTGCGGTTGCTGCGGGTCGCGCACGTGCAGCGCTCCAAGCGGCAGCGAGAGGTCGCGAGCAAGGGCGCCGGCAAGCCAGGGGGCAAGCGCGCGCGTGAAGCGACGCGGCGCAAGTCTGGCAGCGGCTTGACGGTCCTGATGCTGCTGTTGTTGCCCGTCTTCGCGTTCCAGGCGTACGCGATGAGCCATCAAGCGGTCGAGCACCTCTGGGCGGCGGCGAACCGCACCGCTCCAGGCGGCGCGACGCTCGTCTTGCCCGACGGGATTCGGAGCTACGAGCTCTACCGGATCTCGTCGAAGTCCGAGGGGGCGCTGCGCGAGCTGCTCGATGAGCGCGGCGTCGATGAGTCCTCACGCCCGCCGAGGTCGGCGATCCTACGGGCGTTCCGCGATCACGGGTCGAAGGCGCTGCAGGACGCTCGGTCGTTGGCGCGCGGCGGTGAGCTGCGCTTCTACACGAATGAGGCGCGGTGGACGTTCGCGAAGACCGCGGGCCTGCTCCTGACGCTGCTCGCGCTGATGTCGCTGTGCACGGCGTTCGGCGGCGCCAACGCCTCGCTCGGCGGCGG